>CBDTUH010000041.1:0-15394 GCA_965363375.1 uncultured bacterium | reverse complement strand
GTACGTGCTGAAGAAGTTTTTTACGTCTTCCAGCTTTACGTTAGAGATAGTTTCTTCGGTTTCAATATCACCGTAGGGATGATCTTTTCCATACAACAAACGGTTTACCACGTTTTGCGAAATGGCATTTGGGTCGTCTTTGGCCGCCTGCAAACCGGATAATTCCTGCCTGCGGATTTTCTCCAGTTCGCCGGCCGGGAAGGAAGGACGCAACACCACATCACTCATCAGGGACATCAACTTTGGAAAATTGTCCTTCAGCGATGAAGCCGATGCGCTGAATGCCGATGTAATGATGCTGCCGCCGAGAAGGTCGATGGCTTCATCCAGTTCGGCTTTACTCATTTTGGCGGTGCCACGGCGCAACAGTTCGCCGCCCATGGAGGTTAGGCCCGATTTGTCGCCTTCCACAATACCGTCCATGTTGAACGAAAGCGTGGCCGATACCCGCGGCAGCTTGGTGTTTTGCACCACAAAAACCTTTAAGCCATTGGGCAAGGTAAAAGTAGCCGGCTGCCCGATCTTTATTTCCGGCGCAGGACCCGGCTGCGGCGCCTTGCTCCGGTCAATCTGGGCCTGCATTACCAGCGGCAGAAAACCCAGGAAAACTATAATTGCTTTTTTCATTGTTGATACTTCGTTTAAGTAGTAGTTATAGTAAGAAAGACGAATCAGTAAACCACGGTCTTTCCATCACTCATCATTCATCACTAATCACCTAAAACGCACCGTCTTTTTTGCCTTTCGGCACATAATAAAGCGCTACGCGGTTGTCTTTGTTCAGGTATTTTTTGGCTACGTTCAGGATGTCCTCACGGGTAACTTTTTGGTAACGGGCCAGTTCGGTGTTAATCAGGTTGGCATCGCCAAAATACACTTCGTAGTTGGCCAGGCTTTCGGCAATACCGGACATGGTGGCGTTGCTCGAAACAAACTGCGTTTCAATCTGGTTGCGCACTTTCTGGTATTCCTGTTCGGTGATGGGAGATGTTTTCAGGTTGTTCACCACACTGTCAACACTTTTCTCCAGGTCTTCCGGTTTTATGCCCATGTTGGCAACGGCAAAATTGATAAAGAGGCCGGCATCTTCATTAAAGAACGGCACTGCCTGTGCGGCCAGCGCCATCTGCTTTTGGTCCACCAGCACTTTGTTCATGCGGCTCGATGGGCCACCCGACAACACATTAGACAACATGCGAAAAGCATAGTACTCATCGCTGCCCTGCTTCGGCGCCCGGTAGGCCTGGATCACGGCCGGCAGCTGAATATTATCTTCTACTGACGCCCGAACTTCACTGCCCAGCGGCGGCTCGGTTACATTAGGCCGGGGAATGGGTTTGGTGCCTTTTGGAATAGGCGCGAAATATTGTTCGATCAGCTTTTTGGTATCGGCAATATTGATGTCGCCGGCTACGGAAAGCACGGCATTGTTGGGCACATAAAACGTTTTGTAAAAATCAATAAACTCGTCAAGCGTAGCAGCATTCAGGTGATCGAGGCTGCCAATGGGTGCCCAACGGTAAGGATGTACCTTATAGGCCCGCTTCAGCACTTCGGTGATAATGCTGCCATAGGGCTGATTATCCATCCGCTGGCGCTTTTCTTCTTTCACCACCTCGCGTTGCGTGTTTACGCCTACCTGTTCAATTTTGGCGTGCAGCATGCGTTCGCTTTCGAGCCAGAGGCCGAGCTTTAGCTGGTTGCTCGGCAGCAGTTCGTAATAAAAGGTGCGGTCCTGCGAGGTGTTGGCATTAAGTGCGCCGCCGGCATTGGTTACATACTTGTCAAACTCGCCGCGTTTGATGTTTTCGGAGCCTTCAAAGAGGAGGTGCTCAAAAAAGTGCGCAAAGCCGGTACGGGCCGTGTCTTCGTTTTTAGAACCTACATGGTACAGCGCCGTTACAGCTACCACGGGTGCCGAGTTGTCTTTGTGCAAAATCACCTTCAGCCCGTTGGGCAGTGTGTATTTTTCAAACTGAATTTTGGGAGCCTGTGCCAGCAATGTCAGCGACAGCAGCGCGCCCGATGCAAAAAGCAGGAATTTCTTAATCATAAAACCTTTTTTTGTGGGACAGGCAAATTTACGCATATCGGGCTAGCTATAAATACCGTACATATAATTATTCCCATTATCTCATCACACTTTTCCCACATAAAAAAACGTCTGTTTTTCCTTTTGTGAATTTTAAAGCCAAAAGAAAAATCAGACGTTTTATAAAATGTATAAAAAGGAAGCCGATAATACTTAATCGCCGGGGTGAATGCTATGGCTCCAGTAATCCAGTATCATTTTCATTTGTTTTTTAATGGCATCAAAGGATGTTTGCTTCTGAAAAAAGCCCTGCACCTGCTGCTCGTATACTTTGCTGATGATGGGCTGCCCGTCGGAAGTGGAAATAAGAATAAAAGGAATGTTTTTCTTTTTCAGTTTTTCATCTTTCAAAATTTCGTCGCGCAGCATAATGCCGTTGAGGCCGGGCAGGTTTACATCAGTTAAAATAATAAAAGGTTTTTCGCGGGTGGTTCTCAGGTAGTCGATCATGGATTCACCATCACGAAAAATCTTTATTTCATTGGTTACTTTCAGATCGTCAAATATTTCCTTCATAATATCCTGGTCTTCCAGATCGTCTTCCACTAATATAATAGGTCCTTTCTGGTTCATGGTTTTGTGGTTGGGTTTATAGGTTTAAAAGGATATTAAGACGTTTTAATTCAAATGCGGCTGCAATACCTGCCAAACATTCTGCGCAAGTATGTGGTGTCCTTCGGGGGTTGGGTGAATGCCATCCTGCAGGTTGAGGCTTGCCACACCACCAACGCCTTCCAGTAAAAAAGGCACCAGCACAGCGTTGTTCTTTTCCGCCAGCTGCGGAAACAGATTTTTGAAATCGGTAGCATATTGGCGTCCCATATTGGGCGGCACCTGCATGCCGGCCAGCACTATTTTAGCATCGGGATATTTAGCTTTCACTTTGTCCATAATGGTTTGCAGGTTCTTTCGCGTTTCCTCCACCGGTATGCCGCGTAGTCCGTCGTTGGCGCCCAGTTCCAGCACAAAAATATCTACAGGCTGTTTCAATATCCAGTCCACACGGCTGGCGCCACCGGCTGTAGTTTCGCCACTTACACCCGCATTTACCACCTGGTACGGCAACTCCAGCGAATCTATTTTTTGCTGTATCAACGCCGGAAAGGCCTGCTCCATCTCCAGTCCATAGCCGGCTGTAAGGCTGTTGCCAAAAAAAAGGATCGTCTTTGTTTTAGTATTACTGGCTTTGTTATTTGTTGTATCAATTGTGACAGATGTTTCTGTCACTTTTGTTTCGTTATTGCTGCCGCAGGCGCACAGCAGAAAGCATAAAATAAAAACCGGCCATTTAGTAGTTGCAACCATTTATCCGTAAATATTGTTATTTATAATGGTAAGGTACAATATACCTCAATGAAATAGGTATTTTTATAAAGCTGCACTATTAATGTCAAAAGGAAAAGGGGACGTTTGATAGCTGCCGCTTTAAGTACCAAACTAAAAATAAAATTAAGGGTGAATACAATACTTAACGTACAACAATTGGGTAAAACTTATGAAAGCGCCGGGCACACTTTAACCGTGTTGGAAGATATCAACTTTTCGGTGCCGGCTCGTTCCACACTTTCAATAGTGGGCCCATCGGGCAGCGGCAAAACCACGCTGCTGGGGCTTTGCGCCGGGCTTGACCGCGCCAGCACAGGGCTGGTAGAATTGCATGGCATTCCACTCAATCATTTATCGGAAGACAAACGTGCACAGGTGCGCAATCAATACGTAGGCTTTATCTTTCAGAACTTTCAGCTGCTGCCTACATTAACCGCGCTGGAAAATGTAATGGTGCCGCTGGAGCTGCGTGGCGAAAAAAATATTCGCAAGCATGCTCTTGAACTTTTGGATAAAGTAGGCCTGGCCGCACGCAGCCACCACTACCCTGCCCAACTAAGCGGCGGCGAGCAGCAGCGCGTTTCTTTAGCACGTGCTTTTTCTAACAAACCGCAAATACTTTTTGCTGATGAACCAACGGGCAACCTGGATGCAGAAACCAGCGAGAAAGTAGTAAAGCTTCTTTTTGACCTGAACCACGAAGCGGGCACCACGCTGGTGCTGGTAACACACGATATGGAGCTGGCCTCCAAAACAGGCCGCATCATCCGCATCAAAGGCGGCCGCCTGCAATCCGACGAAGCAACCGGCGTGCACGCAGCAGCTGTTTAATAAAATCGTCTCTTTTTCCTTTTAAAGCTGCGCACCGGCTCAAATATTCTTTTAAAAAAGTAAAAAATCAAATGCAAACAAAAAGGTCGTTAAACCTTTCCTGGCTGGTAAAAATGGCGTGGCGCGACAGCCGCCGCAACCGCTCGCGCCTGCTGCTTTTTATATCATCAATTATTTTGGGCATTGCCGCTTTGGTGGCTATTGATTCGCTAGGCTACAACTTGAGGCAGGACATCAACAACCAGGCGGCCACTTTATTGGGAGCAGACCTGGAAATTTCAGGAAACCAACCTTTGACTGAGCCGGTGCAAAAAATAGTAGACTCGCTGGAAGGCGAAAAAAGCAGCGAACTTTCTTTTGCCTCCATGATTTTGTTTCCAAAAAATGGTGGCACCAGGCTAGCACAGGTACGCGCGCTGGAAGGCGGTTTTCCTTTTTATGGTGACCTGGAAACCTTACCCACAGCAGCTGGAAAGGCTTTTCGAAACGGCAAAAATGCATTGGTGGACCAAACGCTGATGTTGCAGTACGGCGCCAAACCCGGCGACTCTATTAAAATAGGTGATGTAACTTTTGCCATTGCCGGCATACTGCAAAAAGCGCCCGGACAAACAGGTCTTTCCGCTTCGGTTTCACCTGCTGTTTATATTCCCATGCGGTACCTGGAGGCTACAGGACTTTTGCAAAAAGGCAGCCGCATCAATTACAAATATTTTTTAAAGTTTGATAAGGAAACGGATGCAGACGCGCTGGTAAAAAACATAGAGCCAACGCTGGAAATTGAAGGATTTGATTACGAGACCATCGAAACACAAAAAGAAGATACTGGCCGTTCTTTTAAAGACCTCACCCAGTTTCTTTCCCTGGTTTCTTTTATTGCTTTGCTGCTAGGCTGTATTGGCGTGGCATCCGCCATTCATATTTATATCAAGGAAAAGGTAGTATCCATTGCCATTCTGCGCTGCCTGGGCGTAAATGCATCACAGGCTTTTCTAATTTATCTTATTCAGATTGTAAGCATTGGCTTTATAGGTTCGGTTATTGGTGCTGCACTGGGTACGCTGGTGCAACAAGCCTTGCCGCTTGTTTTTAAAAATATCCTGCCCATCGAGGTAAGCACTTCCTTATCGTGGCTGGCTATTGCACAAGGCATTTTGCTGGGTGTAATTATTTCCTTTTTGTTTGCGCTGTTGCCATTGGTTTCCATCCGCAATATTTCACCACTCAACACACTGCGCATTTCTTTTCAGCATGTCAACTCTTTTAAAGATGGCGCGCGCTGGTTGGTGTACGGGCTGATATTGCTTTTTATTTTTTCCTTTTCATATCTGCAATTGTCGGGTATACGCGAAACCATTGTTTTTACTTCTGGTCTGCTCATTTCATTCTTTATTTTATTTCTGATTTCCCTGTTGCTGATGTGGGCGGTACGCCGTTTTTTTCCACAAAGATGGAGCTACCTGTGGCGGCAAGGGCTTGCCAACCTGTACCGGCCCAATAATCAGACGGTCATCCTGATGGTTTCCATTGGCTTGGGCACGGCGTTTATTTGCACACTCCTTTTTGTTCAAACCATTTTACTCAACCGTGTTACTTTATCTACCAGCGGCAACCAGCCCAATATGGTGTTGTTTGACATTCAGCAGGCACAAAAAGAAGACGTGACACAACTGGCAAGGCAGTACAACCTGCCGGTAAATGGAACGGTGCCCATAGTAAACATGCGGCTTGAAAAAAAAAATAACATATCAGCTGCGCAGGTGGTAGAAGATACAACCATTGACCTGTCGCGCCGCGTGTTCAGCCGCGAGTACCGCGTTACGTTTCGCGATAGCCTTACCGCTTCTGAAAAAATTACAAAAGGTAAATGGCACGGAAGTGTAGGCAATGATGGTACGGTTTATATTTCGGTAGAACAGGGTTTTGCCAAACGCGCCAACATCAATCTTGGTGATACGATGGTGTTTAATGTGCAGGGCGCTGTAGTGCCAACACGTGTTGGCAGCCTGCGCGAGGTAGACTGGAACCGTATACAAACCAATTTTTTGATTGTTTTTCCGGCAGGTGTGCTGGAAGAGGCGCCTCAGTTCCATGTGTTACTTACGCGGGTGCCGGCCGGCGCAGAAGCAGCCCGTTTTCAGCAGGCCGTAGTGCAAAAGTTCCCCAACATATCGCTAATAGACCTGAACCTGGTGTTGACCGTGCTGGATGAAATACTGGAAAAGATTCGTTTTGTTATTCAATTTATGGCGGGCTTTAGTATACTTACCGGCTTGGTGGTGCTGATTGCTTCTGTGCTAATCAGTAAATACCAGCGCATACAGGAAAGTGTGCTGCTGCGCACGCTGGGTGCCAGCCGAAGGCAGATACTGGCCATCACAGCGTTGGAATATTTCTTTCTGGGTGCGTTGGCTGCTGCCACCGGCATTTTGCTGGCACTGGCTGCCAGCTGGGCGCTGGCACGCTTTACATTTGAAACCGTATTTACGCCACAGCCGCTTCCCATTCTGATTGTGTTCTTAGCCATTTGTGCACTCACGGTTTTAATTGGCCTGATGAACAGCCGCGGCGTGCTTACACGCCCACCGCTGGAAGTACTGCGGCAGGATGTATGAGGTTGAAATTTTAAAAGGGAAAAGAGACGTTTGGAGATAAATCAAAAGTCAAAGATGAAAACAAAAAGTAAGATGGAACCCGAAAGGTTAAAAGGAAAAGGAGACTTTTATGCAACGGGAGCTTTTTTCTGATTGACAGTTAATGTAACATTATTATTTTTTTTATCAAAAGGAAAAAGAGACGTTTCAACGAACAAATTAATAAACCAACCTAAGGATTTTAAAACTTCGGCCAATTAATATGCTACTGGTTTCAGATGCCTAAATGCAGAACCGGGTACAATTTGCATAATTGTTAACGCTGCACATCTCCAAAACCTTGTAACTTAAAGACTAGAAGTCCCGGCCGGGCCCGATTTTGTTGTGCTTGAAATAAGTAACCCTTTTAAATAAGCTGATTGCCAAGATCCACAAAATACCTGAACCGAATATCAGCCTGGATGGGCCTTTTTTTGCTGTTGCTGTCAACGTCTCTGCTGGCGCAGGATGTAAGTGGCTACTGGAAGGGCACCTTAACCATGACGGGCGGCTGCTTTCCGGTTAATCATATTGAACTGCAGATACAAATTACCGGCAACGAAGTGTGGGGCGCCTCTTACCATTATATGGATGTGAACAACTATGTAAAAAAGCGCTTTACCGGTAGCTACAATCCCACTACAAAACAGATAATTGTGCAGGAAGGCGATGTTACCACTTTTAAAATTCCTTCGCATTGCAGTGTGTGCATTAAGCGGTATGTGCTGCAGTATAGCCGCGAGGGCGACCAAGAACTGCTGATTGGCGGCTGGACCGGCACCATCATGAACACAGGCGTGGACTGCACCACCGGCGACATTGTTCTTTCACGCATCAAAGAATCGGCATTTAAGGAAATACCGGAAATTGAAGTAGATACCGGCGATATAAGGCTCGACTTTTACGACAACGGTGAAATAGACGGCGACTCCATAACCGTACTAGTGAACAAGCGCGTGGTGCTGACACACCAAAAGCTAACGGCTAAGCCGGTAACTACTTATGTAAAGATTGACCTGCACAATACGTTTCAGGAAGTAGAAATGGTGGCTGAAAACTTGGGTTCCATACCGCCCAACACGGCCATGCTTTTAATAACTGCAGGCGAAAAACGCTACCGGCTTTTTTTAAGTTCCACAGAAACAAAAAGCGCGGTTATACGTTTTATATACGATAAAGAAGCCAAAAGCAAACCCCAAACGCCTTTATAATAAACGTCTCTTTTCCCTTTTAAGCTAGGGTGCTTTTACTTTTGCACAATGCCCTCAATATGCTTGTTGATTTCGGCGAGCCGGCTGTAGTTAACAGAATAAAAGATTTTCTTTCCTTCTCTTTTAGCGTTAACAATTCCGGGCTTGCGCAGAATGGCCAGGTGCTGCGAGGCTACCGATTGCTCCAGCCGCAGCTTTACATAAATTTCGGTAACGGTAATGGAACCTTTCGAGTGAATGAGCTTTAGAATCTGCTGCCGCAGTTTGTGCTTCAGCGCTCTTATTACCATACTACTTTTCTTCAGTTGCAGCACATCTATCTGCAAATCATTTTCCTTTGCGGTTGTTTCTTGTTTCATCTGGTAGGCAAATGCTTAACGTGATAAAATTATTCCGTTTCAATAATATCTGACTAAAGGGTCAGCTACAAAATAAAAAGCAGGCAATCGTTATTCGTTATGCTTGTAAGGCAGACGGTAAAAACAAATGTATAAACTTTTAGAAAACCTACCATCAGTAATTGCAATTAATGATAAATACGTACAAGTTTAGCACAATCATTGCTGCACTTTTTAAGTGTAATAATATGTGCTACCGGAAGCCTCCATTACATTCATCCTTTACTAAAAAAACTTATGAACACTTCTAACTATATCGTATATGTAGAAGACGACGAAGATGACCAACTGCTGATGGAAGAAATACTGGGAAATCAAAACAACGTAAGGCTGGTAACCGTGAGCGATGGGCAGGAACTGATGGAATTTTTAAACGACCAGCGTGATGGTCATTTGCCCTGCCTGGTAATTATGGACAATAATACCCCGCGCATGAGCGGCATAGAAACCGCCGGCAAAATAAAAGAAGATGCGCAACTGAGAGCAATTCCGCTTATTCTATTAACTACCTCTCCCTCGCGCAACGATGAAGACTTTTGCCAGAAACATAACATTAGCATTTTTACCAAACCTTCCACTTATGCCAGCTGGGAAGAAATAAGCCGCTCTTTTGTAAAGTATTGCCATGCAGAATAAAAAATACTTATTCACATATTTAAACATTCTTTATTTTTAGTTACGATTTTAAAAACCGAACGCATTAATGAGCGCCACCAAGCACAAAATTTTATATGCCGAGGATGACCTGGACGACCTGGACATGGTAAAACTGGCTTTTGAAAAACAGGATGACATAGAGATCGTTCATGCACACGATGGTAATGAAGCCCTGGCTTACCTTACCAACTTAGGCGACGGTGAAGAACTTCCCTGCCTTATAATTTTAGACATCAATATGCCCGGTATGGATGGCCGGCAAACACTTTCGCACCTAAAGCAAAACGAAACATTCAAGGATATTCCGGTAGTGATGTTTACCACTTCCAACAGCCCGATTGATATTGAATTTGCCAAAAAGCACGGTGCCGATTTTGTAACCAAGCCCCTGCGTTTTGACGAAATTGAAAACCTGGCTGTATTGTTCACCGACCGTTGCCGCTTTGAAAACGACAGGCGCCAATAGCAAAACGTCTCGTTTTCCTTTTGCGTTCTGCTTCACTTTTAGGTTTTCACTTTTGACTTTTCTGTAAACGTCTATTTTTCCTTTTAAAACTTCTTGAGCTTATAAAAAAAGAATCCCGGCTATTGCTGTCCGGGATTTTTTTTGCTTTAGAGGCTTTCATAGATCATAGGTTTAGTTGCTTACCAAATCGGAGCGGTGGCAACCTTTAAATTTTTTAACGCGTTGTTCTTTAAAATCGTAATACACCTCTACGTAAAAATCGTCGATCCTGTACAGCAGCACCCGCTGCCCGGGAATCACCTGGTCAGTTACATAATCGCCCCACAAAAGGACCATCTCGTCTTTGCCGGCCTCGCTAAGGCGGCTGAAATCTCGTAGCGTCATGTTTGCTGTTTTTAATGTTGATACAAAAAATGCTTTTTTGCAGGGCAGCAATAGATCGCATAGCGTAAGGATTCAATAAATAGAAATGGCTGTTTGAAGAAAAACGTCTGTTTTTCCTTTTAAGGTGTCAGCCTAAGGGCGGAGTTAATATTTTCGCAGGGTTGCGGAAGATTGTGATAACCCTATCAAAATCAATGCAATTTTTTCTGTTTTTTAGGTTTTACCTACAAAAAAGGGTAATCATGCGGTTAAAAATGGTGTTTTTACGGTTTCAGATTTTTATACATGTTTACAAAATTTCAAATTTATTTTCCTGTATTTATATCTTTTGGAAATCCTTGTTTTTCCTTTTATTATAGTTGAGTTACTGTCAATTTGACAACAAAAAATTTTTGGAACATAGCTTGTTAACCATAGCCGTAAACAATCTAAACCTCAATCAATATGGTGCAAGAGAAAGGGACGATCTCCATTCATACCGAGAATATTTTCCCCATTATTAAAAAATTCCTTTATTCCGACCACGAAATTTTCCTGCGTGAACTGGTAAGTAACGCGGTGGACGCTACGCAAAAAATCAAACGCCTTTCCTCTTTAGGACAAGCCAAAGGCGAGCTGGGCGAGCTGAAGGTAGAAGTGGCGCTGGACGAAGCGGCCAAAACCATCACCATCAGCGACCGCGGCATTGGCATGACAGCCGACGAAATCAAAAAATACATCAACCAGATTGCTTTTTCCGGCGCTACCGAGTTCATGGAAAAGTTTAAGGAAGCCAAAGATGCCAACGAAATTATCGGACGTTTTGGCCTGGGCTTCTACTCTGCATTTATGGTGGCCGACAAAGTGGAAATTCAAACCCTGTCGTACCAGGAAGGCGCCGAGCCCGCCCGCTGGATCTGTGATGGCAGCACCGAGTTTGAAATAACCGAAGGCAGCCGTACCGAGCGCGGTACCGATGTGATTCTTTACATCAACGCAGAAAACGAAGAATTTTTAAGCCAGTACAAGCTGCAGGAAATACTGGAAAAATATGGCAAGTTTTTGCCTGTGCCCATTCAGTTTGGCACCAAAACCGATAGCGTGGAAGATGGCGTGGATGAAGAAGGCAAAACCAAGTATAAAGATGTGGAGGTGCCCAACATCATCAATAACACCAATCCCATCTGGACCAAAGCACCATCTGAACTGAAAGACGAAGATTACCTACAATTTTACAAAGAGCTGTACCCATTTTCGGAAGACCCGCTTTTCTGGATTCACCTGAACGTGGATTATCCTTTCAACCTGACAGGTGTACTGTACTTCCCCAAATTGAAAAACGATTTTGAAATACAGCGTAACAAAATAAAACTTTTCTCGCGCCAGGTATTTATTACCGACGAAGTAAAAGACATTGTACCCGAGTTTTTGATGCTGCTGCATGGCGTGATCGATTCGCCGGACATTCCGCTGAACGTGAGCCGATCCTTTTTGCAGGCCGATAAAAATGTAAAACAGATCAACAGCTACATTACACGTAAAGTGGCCGACAAGCTGGGCGAAATTTTTCGTAAGGACCGCAAGGCCTACGAAGAAAAATGGAGCGACATTGGCCTGTTTGTAAAATACGGAATGATATCCGAAGAAAAGTTTTACGAAAAAGCCAAAGACTTTGCCCTCTTTACCAATACTAAAAAAGAACACTTTACGCTGGAAGAATACAAGGCCAAGGTGAAGGATTTTCAGACCGATAAAGACGGAACACTGGTGTACCTGTACACTAACGACCCTGCCAGGCAGGATGCGTTTATACAGGCGGCAGGTAAAAAAGAGTACGATGTGCTGCTGATGGACTCGCCCATTGACAACCTCTTTATTCAGCAGCTGGAAGTAAAGCTGGAGAAAACCGCCATCAAGCGTGTGGATGCCGATGTGGTGGACAAGCTGATACAAAAAGAAGACAGCATTGAGCACAACTTAACCGACGAAGAAAAGGAAAAGGTAAAAGCGCTGTTTGAAAAAGCCATTGACAAGCCCACTTTTAAAGTGGAAGTAGAAGCCCTGCACGAAGAAGAACTGCCGGTACACATTACCATGGACGAATTTATGCGCCGCATGAAAGACATGGCTAAGATGGGCGGCGGCGGCATGAACTTTTATGGTTCGCTGCCTGATAACTACAAGGTAGCCATCAACGGCAACCACAAGCTGGTAAGCCGCATGCTGCAAACCGAAGACGAAGGTGCGCAACTGCAGCTGGCGCGCCAAGCATTTGACCTGGCGCTATTATCGCAGGGCATGCTGACGGGTGCCGACCTGACAGCGTTTGTAAACCGTAGTGTGAATATGATTTAATTCTTTTGGTTGAATAATGAAAAGCCTGCCTATTAAAGGCGGGCTTTTTTTTTGTTTTAAAAGGAAAAAGAGACGTTTTTATAACGTTTGGTTTTCCTTTTGGCCCTTATTGGAAATCAATTCTTTAAAAAGAAAAGCAAGTGTTTGGAATCGTGGGAAAATATGCGGATATTTATTGTTGTGTGTAACCAGATGAAAATCTCTTTTTACATAATATCAATAGTGTTTGTATTGTTTACTTCGATCCGAGTTAAGGGTCAGCTTAATGAAACATATCGATTCAAGACCTACATTATGCCACGAAGTGTCACAACTCTCAAACTAAATAGTGATAATACCTTCACGTTTTTACATCTAGGCCCAATCTTTATTGATTCATCTCATGGTTCATACATTAAGATTAAGGATACTATTGTCCTACACTTTATGGATACCCTTGTAGACCTTTCAGACGAGACAAACAGAATTTCATATATGCTTGATAAAGGAAGAAGTGATTCTATACGTCCCTTGAAGTTATTGCGTAAAGGGCGTTGGCTTTACTATCTGGACCCGTCAAGCAATAGGGTTCAATTAGTTTTTATTGATAATAGAAAACAGAAGTGGCGATTAAAGCGAGTGAAATAGGCTAAGCACAACATGCATGTTTATGTAATACAGGCGGAAGAACATCAGCCAATCTTTGGTCTCTTTTATCACCATCAACAAGCTTATGAAGCATTTGTATTTCAACTACCATTATTACATAAACATGTTCAACGTTAAATACGAATCAACAAAACGTTTATTTACCCTTTTAAAAGTTTAGAACACACTTATCTACCTTTTCAAAACATCTCTTTTTCCTTTTAATTAATTGCTTGTATCAGAATTGCTGATGTTGGCATCTTCCAATATTTCACCGGCAGTGCTGTCGCCGGCTGACAAAGCTTCCATCAACAACCGTGATCCCTTTATAACGTTTCTTTCGTGGGTGCAGCGGGTGTAATTATTCAGTCGCATGACATCGCGGTTCTGGCCAAAGAGGTATAAAAAACCCAATGTTCTTTTGGCAGGTAGATAGCCTCCATCGCTCGCCATTTGTATCAGCTCGCTGGCGCGGTCGCAGTCAATTTCGCGGTTGCGGTCTTTTAGCGCCAGGTTGCCGTATTCAAACTGTGCTTCGGCAACCTCCTGCTCGGCCAGGTAATTGTAAATGTTCAGCGCTTCCGCTGTTTGCCCGTTATCTAAAAGTCTACGCGCATTTTGCAGTTGCTGGTTGATTTCAATTTTTGTCAGCCGTGCCGGCACTTCGGGTTCGGGTACCACTTGTTCCTGTGCCTTGTTCCACTCCTCCACCGTCATCAGGTCTTCGCGGCGCAGCCATCCCTTGGAAGTTTGGCCGCGGCTGTTGGTAAACTCAGTATACAAGAAACCAGCCTGCTCATCCAAAGCGGTAATTATGTCTTCAGAAGGAATCATGTAAGCGCTTCTGCGGGTGCTGGCATCGGGCTCATTATGAAAATAAGCCCGCTCGGCCACTACTTTGTAATCACCCATAGGCTTGCGCTTTGGCGAAGTTGAGCTTTCAACTCTTTCTGTTGAGCGCGTTTCTGTGCTGTTGTTTTTATTGTTATTACTGAAAAAATTGTTGACCATGGCCACTAAAAAGTAAGCGGCAAAAGCAATCACTACCAACCCTACAATGAGCAGGCTTTTCCGGCTTTTCTTTTTGGCTGGCTGTGGCGGGGCGGCATAAGTGTACGACCGGCTGTTCAGCTCATTGATGGTGCGCTCCTTGGCAATAATATCAGAACGCAAAAAACGGATCTCCTCATCTTTTCTTTTATCGCTGTCCGTAAATTGATGCAGCGACTGTTGCAGTTGTTCGTTTTCGCGCTGCAGGCGGCTCAGCTCCTGCTGCAGCAGGTTCAGACTGTCGCGGCCGCCTTCCTGCCGGCCCGATGTGCGTATGCTATTGTTGATGATGTATTCGTGCAGGGCCACGCCATTGCTGAAGCGGTCTTCCGGCTTTTTCTGCAGGCATTTATATACCGTTTCCACCAGCCAGTCGGGCAGCAGCATTTCACGTTCTTTCTTTTCATCGCTCCAGCTTTGCGGCAGGGCCTGCCGGCGCATTGACAAAAGAGAAGGCGGAAGCGTTTCCATATGCGCCAGCCGCACTTCGTTGCGCGCCGTTTCGCCGCCACCTTTCAGCGGAAAAGGAACCGTGCCGGTGAGCAGTTCAAACAGGATAACGCCAAAACTGTAAATGTCGGTTTCAAACAACATGCGGCCTTCGTTCTGCTCAGGCGCCATAAACTCTATAGCGCCGGCATGACGTAGTGAGGTGCGCCGCTGCTCGTCCGACATTACGGCCAGCCCAAAATCGAGCAGCACATAGTTGCCGGTGTGCACATTGAATTTTACATTATTGCTTTTGATATCGCCATGCTTTACCGAAACCTTGTGGCAATGCGCAAGCGCATACGACAACTGGTCGGCCACTTTTATCGCTTCTTTTACCGTAAAAAGGGGATCGTGCGGTGGTTTTAAAAGTTCTTCCAGGTCGGGCCCTTCAATGAACTCCATTTCTATAAAAGGAAAAGAGCCGGTTTCTGTAATGCCCGAGTTGAGCACTTTTACCACGTTGGGATTTGGCTGCTCGTTTACTTTTTTCAGCTTTGTTACTTCGTTCTGAAAATCGCGGAAGTTTTTGTCGGCCTCGTTTTCGGTATGTATGGGTGTGGGCAACAATTTTACAGCCGTAATAATTTCGCCGGTACGTTTTGCTTTATAAACCGAGCCTTGTCCGCCGGTTTTCAACGCGCCCATATTTTCGAGGCCTTCTGTTATGGTAAATACTTTTGCCAAAACGTCTAATTTTCCTTTTGATAACTAAATCCCAATAAAGCACCATCGCCCAACATTACCTGGTCGCCTTCCTGCAGCGGGTGGCCAATTTTATCGGACTGCAACTTTACCACATCGCCATTAACGGACCGCACTTTTACTTTGTTGCGCGGTGGAAGTCCGCCTTCATCTGCAAAAAGCAAAAACGCACCCAACTCGTTGTTCCACTC
>CBDTUH010000040.1:0-15415 GCA_965363375.1 uncultured bacterium | reverse complement strand
GTCCTGCACCTTCACCACCTTCATTACACCGCCTTTAGTAAAAGCAATAATATCATCCAGGTCAGAGCACTCCACCAAAAACTCGTCTTTCTTTAACGAAGTGCCGATAAAACCTTCGTCGCGGTTGATGTAAAGACGTGTGTTGGCAATGGCCACATGCTTGGCTTCAATTACCTCAAACACTTTAATTTCCGATTTGCGCTCGCGGCCTTTGCCGTATTTTTTCAGCAGGTTTTCAAAGTAAGCGATGGCATAATCATTCAAATTGGCCAGGTCAAATTTCACCTGTTTTATTTCCGCTTCCAGTCCCTTTATCTGCGCATTCAGTTCATCAATATCCAGGCGGTAAATACGACGTACGGGTTTTTCTGTCAGTTTCAGAATGTCTTCACGCGTGATGTCGCGTTTCAGTTGTTTCAAAAAAGGCTGAAAGGCTTTGCCAATAGCTTCAATTACTTTATCCCAGGATTCAAGTTTTCTTTCCAGCTCTTTATAGATCTTTTCTTCAAAAAAGATTCTTTCCAACGATGTATAATGCCATTTTTCCTGCAGTTCGTGCAGTCGTATTTGCAACTCCTTCTGCAGCAGGTTTTTGGTATTGTCGGCAGAAATGGTCAACAAATCGTGCACGCTGATGAAGCGCGGTTTGTTATCTACAATTACGCAGGCATTGGGCGCAATAGAAACTTCGCAATCGGTAAACTTGTACAGCGCATCAATGGTAATGTCGGCAGAAATACCTGCTGCCAGGTCCACCTGAATTTCCACATCAGCCGCCGTATTATCAATTACTTTTTTGATCTTAATTTTCCCGGCATCGTTTGCTTTTACAATGCTTTCAATCATTTGCGTAGTGGTTACGCCATACGGTACGCTTTTGATCAACAGCGATTTTTTATCCAGTTCCTCTATGTGTGCCCGCACCTTTACACGGCCGCCGCGCTTACCTTCGTTGTAATCGCTCACATCTATCATGGCGCCGGTCAAAAAGTCGGGGTACAGGTCAAACTTTTTACCTTTTAAATATTTGATGGATGCCTGGCACAGCTCAATAAAGTTGTGAGGTAAAATTTTTGTGGCCAAACCTACGGCAATACCTTCGGCACCTTGTGCCAATAAAAGAGGAAACTTGACGGGCAGTGTTACCGGCTCATTTTTGCGGCCATCATAGCTTAGTTGCCATTCGGTGGTTTTGGCATTAAACACCACTTCCAGCGCAAACTTGCTCAATCGTGCTTCAATGTATCTGGCCGCAGCCGCATCGTCCCCGGTGCGTACATCGCCCCAGTTGCCCTGTGTGTCTATCAGCAGGTCTTTCTGGCCCATGTTCACCAGCGCATCGCCAATAGAAGCATCACCATGCGGATGGTACTGCATGCTCTGGCCTATGATGTTGGCTACCTTGTTGTAGCGGCCATCATCCATTTCCTTCATGGCGTGCAGTATACGGCGCTGCACGGGTTTCAGGCCATCTTCTACAGCGGGTACGGCACGCTCCAATATAACATAAGAGGCATAATCCAAAAACCAGGTTTTGTACTGGCCATTAATGCCGTGGTCGGTTTGTACGGATTCGTAGTTTTTATTCTTCGTAGTGCTCATTTGGATTTTAATATTTCGCTTTTTATTGTTTACTATTTTTTCTGGCCCTTCATCTCGCGGCCGTTCTGGTACAGTACCATTTCAGTTACTTTTCCCTCACCATTCTTAAAAAATTCAACTTCTGCTTCCACCGCTTTTAAAAAGAAGCGCTTTTCGCCTTTGGCAAACATTTGAAAGGGTTGCTGGCCGGTAGCCTGCCCGTACAGGTAATTGTCTTTTAAAGTAACGGCTATGCTGAAATTAGGTGCCAATTGGTACTCGCCTAAATACTGCTGCAGCGCTGCATCGTCCAGCTTTATTTCTTTATTGGCTATCGGAATGGTGTAAGGATTGTTGTATAAAACAGCGGCCAGGTCATTTGTCAGTTTGCCTACATTGTTTGTAGCATTGGAAAATACAATTACCGTATAATCTTGCGCCGGAAACCATACCGCATGAGACATATATCCATAAATGGAGCCGCCATGGTGGATGCGCTGCTGGCCAAACAGGCTGTCTATCGACAATCCATAACCATAGCCATCTTTTTCGGGTGTAAACGCTTTTTTCCAGGTTTCCTTTTTTAAAAATTTGCCTTTAGCCATGGCACGTTCCCACTTCAGCATGTCTGCCGTAGTGGTATAAATAGAGCCTGCGGCAAACGAAAAAGTAGAATCGATGGTGGGTGCCGGTATGCTGCCCACTTCGGAAAGGGAAAAATAGCCGGTGGTTTTGGCATCTCCATTAAAACCGGCATAGTCAAAGCCGGTATTATTCATTTGAAAAGGCTTTAGTATGTTTTGGCGTACCATAGATTCCCAGCTTTTTCCGGTTACTTTTTCTATGATATAACCTAAAAGCACGTAGCCGCTGTTGCTGTAGCTGTATTTGGAGCCGGGCTCAAAATCCAACGGTTTGTTTTCAAAAAGCGAAAACATAGTTTTTTGGTCTACCGGTTTAATGCCGCCTGTCTGCATAAACTTGGCATCGTTGGTATAGTTGAAAATACCAGAAGTATGCGTAAGCAGTTGGTGGATCGTAATTTTGTCGCCCGCCGGAAACTGCGGAAAGTATTTGCTCAATTTATCATTTACCGACAGCTTGCCCTCTTCCTGAAGCTTTAAAATAAGGGCGGCTGTAAACTGCTTGGTAATAGAGCCAATCTGGAAAACCGAGGTTTCGGTGTTCATTTTTTTCTGACCGGCATGGCTGTAGCCATAACCTTTGCTGAGTAACACATCGTCGCCTTTGGCAATAAGCACAGCGCCATGAAACTTATACTGGTCAGCATAAGCCTTCAGTAGTTCATCGGCCTTTTGCGCTGCTGTTTGGGCGTCGGCAGCAAAAGCTATTAATAAAAAGAAGAATAAGCAGTTTAGTTTTTTCATGTTTCGTTTGTATTTGTAGGAATCGCTTCCGGGTTTGCCATTTTCAGTTTCACCTCAAAATCTTTCCATCCCTTAGAAGTATCGCCGGCGATCTCTACTTTTTCTTCCTGCGCCAGTTGCAGCATGCGCCATAGCAAAAACACATCGCCTGTTTTTACTTTCATTTTGCCCAAAATGGCGCTCATGGCCTTAGCTCCTTTTTGCCATTCGGCCGTAAATCCGGCTAAAATATCCTTGTCATAAAAGTCTGCGTCGCGGCCAGCGATCTTCTTTCCACCCTCTAAGACGCGCACAATCGCATTCTGGTTACACAAGGCTTTCCATTCATCAGGGTCTACTTCAAATTCGCTTAAAGTGATGGGCCGGCTCAGTTTTTTGGCCTTTAAAAATTCTTTGGGCGGAATTTCGTGAAGCGTAGTTGGGTAAAACAGCTGGCCTTTATCGTTTATAAAAGGCAGGTTGTTCATATACAGCACAAAAATGCGGCCCTGGTACTCTTTCAGCTGCGACATCAGCCAGTAGTAGCCGCACACATCGTGCGCATTTTGCCCCATCCATATCCAAACCATTTCTTTGCTGTTCTCGTCCAGGTCTTTTTTCAGGTGGTGCACGGCCAGGCGATCATCCACCAGCCCCATCAGCTGGTCGGAATTGTAAGGCGAAACCTCCAATAAGGCTTTCCACCAATCGCGACGCTGCTGGTAGCCTTCGGTTTGGTAAATGGCATCAATCGGCCCAACGGCATAATCATCGCGAATGATCCGAACCTCTCCTTCCATAGTGGCATCCAGCTCAATGGCTTTTTGCAGCACGGCTATATCCGCTTCCTGAAAAACAACATGAATCATATCTGTAATCTCTTATTTTAAAAACGTCTCTTTTTCCTTTTGTGAATGATGAATTGTCAATTGTGAATAAAGATGCCGACAGCAAAACGTCTCATTTTCCTTTTAGATATTTCCTATAATATCTAAACTTCCAAGCCCCTAAACACTTCAAAAAACGTCTCTTTTTCCTTTTACTTTATTTTGATGGCCACAAATAAATAATTGTTGGCCGCACCAATCACTTCATAATTTATATAAAACGATTCGGTAAAGATCTTAAAGGCCAAAAACTCGTGCTGCGGAACGGCAAACTCATCAAACAGCAAAATATCACCAGGCTTTAAAAAGCGGTACAACTGTGTCATTACAAACAGCGCAGAACTAAAAAGGTCGGAATCGATATGAATCAACTTCCGGTTTCTGCTATCGTACTGCTCCAAAAACGGAATCAACGTATCCTGGAATAGACCTTTGTATAAAGAGGCCCGGCTGTCCGTAATGTTAAGCGATTCCATCGCATAAGCCATCGAGCCTTTTTCAAAACCACCCCATTTTTCGGGCAGCCCTTCAAACGTATCGAAGCCAAAAAACCTTGAGCCTTCCTTTTCATTTTTCTGCAGCCACCATTTAAACGAATAGCCGCCCGCTACGCCAAATTCAAAATAATCGATCGGCGCTTCCGATAAACCTTCCTGCTTATTGATGGCTTCGTACAGGTTGTAGCGCCGGTTATAATCCCACTGCTCCTGGTAAAAGTCGTTATACCCTTTTACCGGGTGCGCCTTTCGCCACTGTGACATTTCGGACATAAAAACACCGTTTTTCAATCCGCCGCTGAAGGGCTGCACCGCACCATGCAGGTTATACTTCATAAACAGCGCCTTGGCCTTTCTGATGAGATCTAATTTGTTCAATTGATATTTTTTATGCTACCGGTTCCTCTACCACGTCCAACTCTACACGAAGGTTATTAATAATAAATTCCTGGCGGTCTTGTGTGTTTTTACCCATATAATATTCCAGCAGGTGCTGAATATGATCGCCATGCTCCAAAATAACGGGTTGCAGGCGAATGTCTTCACCAATAAAACCGGCAAACTCGTCGGGACTAATTTCACCCAATCCTTTAAAGCGCGTGATCTCTGGCTTGTTGCCTAGCTTTTTCACTGCTTTTTGTTTTTCCGCCTCGCTGTAGCAGTAAATGGTTTCCTGCTTGTTGCGCACGCGAAACAGCGGCGTTTCCAGTATAAACACATGGTCTTTCTTTACCAGATCGGGGAAAAACTGTAAAAAGAAGGTCATGATGAGCAGGCGTATGTGCATGCCATCCACATCAGCATCGGTTGCAATCACAATACGGTTGTAGCGCAGGCCTTCCAGCCCTTCTTCAATATTCAGGGCATGCTGCAGCAGGTTGAGCTCTTCATTTTCGTACACTACTTTTTTGGTCATGCCAAAGCAGTTGAGCGGCTTGCCGCGCAGGCTGAAAACGGCCTGTGTATCTACATCGCGCGCTTTGGTAATGGAGCCGGAAGCAGAATCGCCTTCAGTAATAAAGATGGTGCTTTCCTTTTGCAGTGTAAAAAATTCATTCTTGTTTTTGGCCGGCGGCTCATCGCTCAGGTGCACACGGCAATCGCGCAGCTTTTTGTTGTGCAGGTTAGCTTTTTTGGCCCGCTCGTTGGCCAGTTTTTTAATACCAGCGAGTTCTTTACGCTCTCGCTCACTTTGCTCAATCCGCTTTTTAAGCGAATCGGCTACCGTTGGGTTTTTATGCAGAAAGTTGTCCAGCTCGCGGCTAAGGAAGTCCAGCACAAACTGTTTCATGCTTTGTCCGCCTTCTTCTACATACTGCGAGCCCAGCTTTGTTTTGGTCTGGCTTTCAAACACCGGCTCCACCACGCGCACAGCAATAGCGGCTACAATGCTCTGGCGAATGTCGCTTGTATCATAATCTTTTTTAAAAAAGTCGCGGATCACCTTAACATAAGCCTCGCGGAAGGCCGCCTGGTGCGTACCACCCTGCGTGGTGTGCTGTCCGTTTACAAAGGAGTAATAATCTTCGCCATAATCGTTATTATGTGTGAGGGCTACTTCAATATCTTCCCCCTTTAAATGAATGATAGGATAACGAACGGCATCCGGGTCGGAGTCATAATTGGTTTCGCGGCGCAGCAGGTCTAGCAGGCCGTTTTTGCTCACGTAAGTTTTACCGTTGAATACAATGCGCAGGCCGGCGTTCAGGAAACAGTAGTTCCAGATCTGCTTTTCCAGGTATTCGTTTATAAAATGAAAATTCTTAAAGATGGTTTCATCCGGCACAAAGGTCACCAGCGTTCCGTTTTCTTCGGTCGTTTTGGCTTCTTTATGCTCCTTTATTAAGATGCCGCGCTCAAACTCGGCTTCTTTTATCTTGCCTTCGCGTACGGAGGCCACTTTAAAGTAAGAACTCAGGGCGTTTACCGCCTTGGTACCCACACCGTTAAGTCCTACGCTTTTCTGAAAGGCTTTACTGTCGTATTTAGCGCCAGTATTAATTTTACTCACCACATCCACCACTTTACCCAGTGGAATACCGCGGCCATAATCGCGAACAGTTACCGTATGATCTTTAATAGCCACCTCTACCCGGCCGCCATAGCCCATGGCAAACTCATCAATACAGTTGTCAATCACTTCTTTCACCAGTACATAGATACCATCGTCGGAGGAAGCGCCATCGCCCAGTTTTCCAATATACATACCCGGACGCAGGCGGATGTGCTCGCGCCAGTCGAGGCTGCGGATACTATCTTCCGTATATTCAAACACCTTTTTTGTTTCTGCCATAGGATGATTTACAAGCTTAAAATAGATAAAATAATTTTGGTTCGGAGGCTGCTTTTGCTTTCGGTCGCCATTGGCCGGTTTGCAAAATTAGGTGGGCAAATATAATAAAAAAAAGCGGCTTTTTTGCTAATTTTTTTAGCCAGATGATAATATTTTTATAAGGTTTCTTTGATAGATAACTTATTGATTATCAACAGAAAAATTAGTTTTTATATTTTATTTTTTATTTAGCCTTTGCTATCCCGACAAATCCCCTAATTTTGACCCCGTCGGCCGGATTTACTAGCCCGGCCGCTGGCCAAAACCGCCAAACTGCCCATTATTATTTCTGCTTACTAACCCATTGTAACAGTTAATAAACCCTGAAAAAAAGATTTGTGTATGTATTCTTATGGATTACTGGAACCCGGATGTTATTATCTGGTGCAGGAAAAAGCGGACTCGCCTATCAGCCTCATTAAAGTGACCTCGGAGTCGGATTATTGCATGTACGTATTTACCTACGACGACCAATTGGTGACAGGCTGGAAGCGTAAGACCGATAATATTCATGACATTATTGAGTGCCTGAGCGATAAAGCTGTGGAAGATTGGGAAAAACAATACCATAGCAACGAAGACGCTTATCACGAGGAAGAAGACGAAGAGTAAAACCTCCTTTTTTCCTTTTAATGAATAACTGCTTGAGGTACCGAATCAAAAAAGCTTTGTAAAAAGGCCACAGCTTTATAAAGGCTGAAAACTGAAAAGCGGCCCAAAATGAAAATCTTTTCATTTTGGGCCGCTTTATTTATACAATAAAATTTATTTATGCCTTCTTATCCCCTTCATCGCGCGGTTCCTGCATTTTGTCCATCTGGGCGGTTACGGCACCTTCGGGCATTACATGGCTCATGGCTACCATAGCTTTGTTTTTAAAACCAGAAACCACTTTGCTTTCTTCCTTCATTAGTGCCTCGTACCCGTCTTTGGCTACCTGCGCAGGATCACTTAGCTTGGTATCCATTATTTTCGACTCCAGCATATCGGCCTTGTTAAAGAAATCGGTATCCGTAGCGCCGGGCTGTAGCGCCGTCATGGTTACGCCGGTATCTTTCAGTTCGCGTATCAAAGCTTCGGTAAAAGACAAAACATAGGCTTTGGTGGCATGGTACACCGCGTTCCAGGGGCCGGGCAGGTCCGATGCAATAGAAGCCAGCTGCAACACTTTCCCTTCCTTACGGGCTACCATTTCTTTAATAAATAGGTGAGTTAGCACGGTTAAAGAGGAAACGTTTAGCTGAATAATATCGAGCAGGCGGCGGATGTCGGTTTCTACAAACAACCCATATTGCCCCTGGCCGGCATCATTCACCAGCACAGTTACAGTTATTCCTTTTGCCTTTACTTCGTCGTACAGCTCAAACGCAGCGTTGGGCTCAAACAGGTCTTTTGAAATGGTTTCTACCTGCACGCCATGTTGCGAAAGTGCACCGGCTGCTTTTTGCAGGTCTTCCTCAGAGCGGGCTACCAGCACCAGGTTATACCCATCCTGCGCAAACAGCTTTGCCAGCTCAAAGCCAATGCCCCCACTTCCACCGGTTATCAATGCATATTCATTATTGTTTTTTGCCATAATATATTGTTTATTGAATCTGCATAAAGATTATACCATAAAGACTTCTTTTAGCGATATAAAGCTGACACCACAGCTTCTATTTTACCTCAACAATTCCTGTTTGTTTAATTATTTTCATTAGCCTGGCAGAAGGGAATACACAGTCTTACATTAGCATGGAAATTGTTGCTCGAAGGCTTTGTTGTTTTGTACGTAACAATGGAAAAATTCTTTTTCAACAAAAACAAAGTTTATGCGATTGGATCTTTACAAACTGGCAGTAGCAACACTGGCAATAAGTTTATTACAAAGCTGCAGCAGAAACACATTTAACTGGAGGGTACCGGAAACCAATGACACCATTACAACCGCCCAGGTGGATGGTTATATATTTAAGCCGGCATTGGCGCCCGCTTCAGCAGAAAATGTAAGCCAGTTAAAGGTACCTATTGGCTTCCGGGTTGAAAAATTTGCAGAAAACCTGGGCAAACCACGTATACTGGCGGTGAGCCCAGAAGGACATATATATGTTACAGATCGCGAAGCCGGCATTGTAATGCTGCTGAAAGACAGCAATGGTGATGGTAAATCCGATAACAAACAAACGGTAGCCAACCTCCCCCAGGCACATGGCCTGGCCATTCATAATGGAAAATTATACATTGCTACCGTACGCGAAGTGTATGTGGCCAACATCAATGCGGATGGTACGCTGACACCACCTTCCAAAATTATTGATAACCTGCCAGATGGTGGCCAGCACCCCAATCGTACCCTTGCCGTAGGCCCTGATAATTTATTATATATATCTGTTGGCAGCACCTGCAATGCGTGCACAGAACCTAATCCTATGAACGCTACTTTGGTACAAGCCAATCTTGACGGCAGCAACCTCAGGGTTTTTGCAAAAGGCCTGCGTAATACCATAGGCTTTGGGTGGCACCCGGTAACAGGGGAATTGTGGGGAATGGATCATGGTATTGACTGGTTGGGCGATGATGACCCGAAAGAAGAATTGAACCTCATTACAAGAGATGCACACTATGGCTGGCCCTACATTTATGGCGAGGGTAAGTACAATCCCGGCGACCGCCCCCCAGGCGATACAACGTATCAGCAATACCTGCAACTTTCCAGGCTGCCTCAGCTTACCTACCAGGCACACGCGGCACCCATGCAAATGGCCTTTTATACCGGCAACCAATTTCCTGCCCCTTATAACAACAGTGCTTTTGTTGCCATGCGCGGCTCCTGGAACCGAAGCCAGCCTGTTGGTTATAAAGTAGTACGCATACATTTTGAAAACAACCGTCCAGTACGTTTCGAGGATTTTCTGACGGGGTTTCTGGCAAACAACAACAGGTCTCACTTTGGCAGGCTGGTAGGCGTAGCAGTGCATGCGGATGGATCTTTGCTGGTATCTGACGATACCAATGGCATTATTTACCGTATAGCAGCCCAGTAATTGAATTAAAATAACAGCAATAGAAAAGGGATCAATGGCAAAAAATGTAATTGCCATTAATCCCTTTTCCTGTTTTATACAAAGTCAGAATGTTTTATATTTAAAACCAAATACTTTTTCATGACTGCATCTTTACGTTTACTGGCCACATGGGCCGGCGTGTTTTTCTTTTTCCTAACCTCAGTAGCACAGGATGCGCTGCCTACCGATTACCTGCCTGCCTCTTTTCATAAAGGCCGCCGCGATGCCGCCCGGCAGCTGATGCCCGAGGGTTCGGTAATGGCCGTATTTGCAGCACCAGTGCGCAACTATGCCAACGATGTAGATTACAATTATCACCAAAACCCCGACCTCTATTACTTTACCGGCTACAAAGAACCCAATGCCGTGCTCCTGATTTTTAAAGAAGAACAAACCGACGCCGAAGGCAAAAAATTCAACGAAGCCTTTTTTGTGCAAAAGCGCAATGAGCAAATGGAGCGCTGGAATGGCCGCCGGCTGGGTGTGGAAGGCGTAAAAACCAAACTTCAGGTAAATCATACCTTCAACGGCGAAGACTTCAAGACTTTTACCTTTAATGGTGCCGATTTTTCCAAAATATTGATTTTTCAGCTGGCGGAAGATGTGGCCGACAACCGCCGCGATGCCGCCGACCTGTACGACCTGATACAGCAGTTTAAAGAAAAAGCAGGCATTGGCACTACGCCCAGTGAAAAAGTTGACTATCGCCTGTACCGCCAACTAACCGGGCAGCTGCGTGAAATAAAAACCGATGAAGAACTAGACCTCATTCGCAAAGCCGTGGAAATAAGCTGCCAGGGGCAAAACGAAGTAATGAAAGCCGTGCATGGCAACATGTCGGAACTGGAAATTCAAGGCCTGCATGAATACGTTCATAAAAAATACGGTGCGGAAAGCGTGGGCTATGGCTCCATTGTGGGTGCGGGCGAAAACGGCTGCATACTGCACTACACCGAAAATACCAAAACAAAAGTGGGCACCGAAATGCTGCTGATGGATGTGGGCGCCGAGTACCACGGCTACACCGCCGATGTTACGCGCACCATTCCATCGGATGGTAAATTTTCAGCCGAAGAAAAAGCCATCTATAATATAGTATACGAGGCGCAGGAAGCCGCTTTTAAAGTATTGAAAGACGGCGCCAAAATGAGCGATGCCAGCAATGCCGCTCGAAATATAATTGCTGAAGGTTTGCTGAAGTTGGGCCTCATTAAAGATGCAAAAGAAGTAGGCCGCTACTACCCTCACGGGCTGATGCACCATATTGGCCTGGATGTGCACGACCGCAGCGCATCCAACACATTTAAAAAAGGAATGGTGATGACGGTGGAGCCCGGTATTTATATTCCGGAAAACAGCCCGGTTGATAAAAAATGGTGGGGCATTGCCGTGCGCATTGAAGATGATGTTTTGATAACGCAAACCGGTTACGAATTACTTTCCCATTTTGCGCCCCGCTCGGTGGAAGCTATTGAAAAACTGATGTCGCAGAAAAGTGCGCTGGATGATTTTAAGCTGCCCGAACTCCAATCTGGCAAAAAAGCATTTTAACCAGTAATCAAAATGATGAAAGGTGAAAAGGAAATGGCGACGTTTTCTTTTACCCTTTTTTTAAAAAAAAAATCAAAAGGGAAAAGAGACGTTTTAAAGAAATGAAAAATTAAAAATGTAAAAAGTGAAAGTTAAAAGGAAAAACAGACGTTTTGATAAATGTATATACTATTAAACATTGACGATTCACCATTCACATTTCACAATTCACAAAAGGAAAAGGAGACGTTTTACCAATCAGACTGGCAACAGCTCGCTGTCATCTAAAATCCCAAACGCAACAACATTTTCACTATCCAATCCGCATTTATCGCACAAAGCCCGTTAAATTAGCACAGGCTTTTAATACCATCAATATGAAATTTGGGCTTTTGCTTTCTGCATCCATACTATTATCGGCGCTGTACTCCTGCGCGCAACCGCTGAACCAAAAAGTGGCCTTTAGCCGGCAGGACAGCCTGCGCGGCTCCATCACGCCGGAGCGCGCCTGGTGGAACGTAACCCAATATAACCTGCAAATAACACCCGATTATAACAACCGCACCATCAAAGGCAGCAATCAAATTTTGTTTGAAGTGCTGGATGGCGGCAGCCGCCTGCAGCTAGACCTGCAGCAGCCTATGCAAATAGACACCGTGCTTTGGCAAAATGGGGCCTTGCCTTTTGAGCGCGATGGCAATGTTTATTTTGTAACCTTTCCGCGCCCTTTGCAAAAAGGCAGCACCGAAAGCCTGTATATTGCTTTTAGCGGAGCGCCGCGCATAGCCAAAAACGCGCCCTGGGATGGCGGCTGGATCTGGAAGCGCGATGAACAAAACCGTCCCTGGATCAGCGTGGCGGTGCAGGGCCTTGGCGCTTCGGCCTGGTTTCCCAACAAAGACCACCAAAGCGACGAACCCGACAGCGGCACCATTTTCAACATTACCGTGCCCGATACCCTTATTGCTGTAGCCAACGGGCTTTTTAAAAACAAACAAGATGCGGGCAATGGGCTGGAAACCTACCAATGGCAGGTTGTCAATCCAATTAACAACTACAACATCATTCCTTACATTGGCAAATACACCAACTTCAGCGAAGTATACCAAGGCGAAAAAGGCCCACTTAACTGCAGCTACTGGGTGCTGGATTATAACGAGGAAAAAGGGAGGAAACAATTTGTGCAGGCGGCGCAAACCTTAAAAGCTTTTGAACACTGGTTTGGTCCTTACCCGTTTTACGAAGATGGCTTTAAGCTGGTAGAGTCGCCGCACCTGGGCATGGAACACCAAAGCGCTGTTGCGTATGGCAATAAATATCAAAATGGTTATCTCGGCCGCGATCTTTCGGGCTCGGGCTGGGGATTGAAATGGGATTTTATTATTGTGCACGAAGTGGCGCACGAATGGTTTGGCAACAACATTACGGCTAAAGACATTGCAGATATGTGGGTGCACGAAGGCTTTACTTCGTACTCCGAAACGCTTTTTACGGAATACCATTTTGGCAAAGAAGCTGCCAATGCCTACATACAGGGCGTGCGCCAGGGCATACAAAACGATATGCCCATCATTGGGCACTATGGCGTAAACCAGGAAGGCAGCGGTGATATGTATGCAAAAGCAGCCAACATGATTCATACCATTAGGCAAATAATTGCAGATGATGACAAATTCAGAAACATACTGCGCGGATTGAATAAAACTTTCTACCACCAAACCGTAACCACGCAGCAGGTGGAAGATTATATGATTAAAGAAAGTGGTAAGGACCTGCAAAAGATTTTTGACCAGTATTTAAGAGCTACAGAAATTCCAACGCTCGAAATACAGGGCGGCGCTTACCGCTGGACCAACACTATTGATGGTTTTAATATGCCGGTACGTCTCACCAACGGTCAATGGCTGCAACCTACATCTGAATGGAAAAAAGGAAGTAAAACATTAAATGAAAAAGACATTGACAAGAACTTTTATATCAATGTAAAATCGTAAACGTCTCTTTTTCCTTTTAATATTTCTTAGCTTCAAAAATATATTCTGATACAAATTTTATATGATCCTCGCGCTTGTAAATAAGCTTTAAAGAATCTTCTTTTACAGAACCGTCCCATTGGTTGCTTACAGTTACGCCTCTTTCAGAAGTGTAATAATTCACCTGCCCATCTTTTATAACTATATCATTGGTCGGCGTAACGTAAAATTGATTTGTATTAAAACTCAGGTTGATTTTAGAGGCTTTTCGTTTGCTGTTTTCACTTTGGCTCACTGTAATCAACACATCCGTAAACAGCGTGTCCTTTATGGGCGTTAACTCATCGGGGTATCTATATTGTTTATATCGTACTGTTCCTGTATACTTTCCGGCCACTTTAGCTGCAATGTCCTTCTCACACGATAAGGCTAGTACTGATAATAAAATACAAAAAGAAGACAAGACCAGGGCATTTTTAAGATGGTACAGCATAAAAAGGAAACGGTTGATAGATTCGGCTAATATAATAGAGAAGCAAACAAAATAAAACAAAACGTCTCTTTTTCCTTTTGAAACGCTGATTCATTGGACTGAAAAGGATTAAAAGGATTTTCAAAACGTCTCTTTTTCCTTTTGGGTTCCTCTTTTTACATTTTTCATTTTTACTTTTTCCTTTTTCAAAACGTCTCTTTTCCCTTTTAAAACTTTTCATCTCACACGTTCCCCGTTCTGAATTATTTTTACCGCATGAGCACCATTCGCAGGCAGGCTATTATTTCTTCTTTATTAATATACGTTGGTTTTGCCTTTGGCGCGCTCAATACGTACCTGTTTACCAAAGATGGACTTTTTACGCCCGAGCAATATGGCCTCACGCGCGCCTTTATTGTTATCGGGCAGTTCTTTTATGGCTTCGCTGGTTTTGGACTGGCATCGGTGCTGTATAAGTTTTATCCATATTATAAAGACAATGTGCCGGCTCAGAAAAACGACCTGCTCACGCTGGCGCTCATTGGTTCCGCTATTGGTTTTATACTCACGGCTTCAGGTGGATTGATCTTTCAGTCACTGGTGGTGCAAAAGTTCATTGCCAAGGCGCCCATGATATTGCAATATTATTACTGGGTGTTTCCGTTTACTTTTTTCCTGCTTTTCTTTTCGCTTTTAGAGGCTTATTCGTGGAGCATCGGCAAAACCATCATTCCCAATTTCCTGCGTGAGGCAGGCTTCCGGGTTTCCACCACCATCCTGATTGTTGTTTTTATTTTTACCGGTAAAAACTACGATCTTTTTATTAAGCTGTTTTCGCTCTTGTATGCCATTTCATTTTTTGCACTGCTTATATATTTAATCCGAATCAAGGAGTTTAAGATTGTTACCGAAATAAGCCGCGTCACCAAAAAGTTCAAGAAGAAAATGCTGACGCTGATGGCTTATGTGTACGGCGGTTCACTGGTAAGCATTGGCGCGCAGAGCGTCGATTTTTTGGCCATTGCTTCCTTTCGCGGCTTGCAATATGGTGCCGTGTTCGATTTCAGTTCTTACCTGGCCAATGTAATACAGGTGCCGCAACGGAGTTTAATTTCCATTTCCATTCCGGTGCTATCGCGCGCGTGGAAAGATAAAGACATGGAAACCATCGACCGGGTGTACAAACGCTCCAGCCTGAACCTGCTGCTGGTTTCCATTTTTATTTTTACGCTGATATGGGTTAATTACGACAATGCCGTAGCGGCCCTGGGCTTAAACGCCATTTATGAAGAAGGAAAATGGGTAGTATTTCTGCTGGCGCTTAAGAATATTATTGATATGGGTACGGGTGTAAATGGGCAGATCATTGGCACCTCGGTGCACTGGCGCTTCGACTTTTTCAGCGGTATTGTATTGCTGCTGCTGGCGGTGCCGCTCAACATAATTTTGGTGCGCGAGTATGGTATTATTGGTTCGGCTGTTTCCAACTTTACGGCTTATGCCATTTACAATACCATCCGGATTGTTTTCTTAAAAAGAAAATTCAACCTGTTGCCTTTTACGCAAAAAACAGCCTGGGTTATTTTGCACGGTGCTGCCTGCTTTATAGCCATTCACTTTCTTTTCCAGGGCATGAGCGGTTTTACAGGCATTGTAGTACGCTCCGTTGCATTTGTGGCACTATACGGTAGCACGGCCATCTGGCTGCAGCTGTCACCCGATATTCAACCGG
>CBDTUH010000039.1:0-15540 GCA_965363375.1 uncultured bacterium | reverse complement strand
TGCCAATGCCTGTGTGGTACAAATATTGACGAAACGTGGCCGATCGGGTGCACCGCAAATAAGTGTTAATACCAGCGTAATGGTAAACGAACTGCGCAAGAAAGTAGCGGTGAATAATGCACCCACCAAATTTGGCGGCTCGCCAAATGATGTAACACAGGATATTTTAACACCTGCCTTAACCACCACCACACCTGTAACCCGCTACGATTACCAGGACTATATTTTTAGAACCGGCGTAGGCACCGATAATAATGTTTCCGTCAGCGGCGGTACCGATAAAACAAAATATTATGTTTCAGGCTCTTATTTTTTCAACCAGGGTATTGTAAAAAACACCGATTTTCAGCGCTATAGTTTTCGTGCCAATGTAGACCAGGTGCTTTCCAAATGGATTACATTAACGGCCGGTCTTAATTATATCAACAGCAGCGCCAATGAAAAGCCCGATGGTAACTCGTTTTTTTCGCCTATAAATTCTATTAACATCATTGGTAATTTTCACAACATTTGGGAGCGCGATGCTTTAGGCAACATTAAAGCAGTTGGTGAGCGTGGCCGTGTAAACCCCGTATCGGTTATTGAGGATATTGAGCAAAAACAAAAAACCAGCCGCATACTGGCCAATGCCGGCCTGCGCCTGAATCCCATTAAAAATCTGAATATTAATTACACCCTGGGTATTGATAATTATGGTCAGGATGGCACTACTTTTATTCCGCCTTTTACCTATAACGTGAGCCCGGCTTTCTGGGGTGGTGGTTTTCCTATCAACGAAGCACAAAACGGTTATGCCAGCTCTGCCAATTATAGTTTCTTTCAGATCAACCACGACCTGAGTGCCAACTACCAGTACGATATTGCCGGTAACCTTTCTGCTGTTACACAGGTGGGTTATTCCATGCAATATGAAAATAATCGTTTTCTGCTGGCACAGGGCCGCGGCCTGGGCCCTGTAGTTAAAACCGTAACCGGCGCCAGCACCATTTTGCAACCCGCTGATGAACGGTCAGAACTTTCGCTTTCGGGGGTTTACTTGCAGCAGAATTTTAAGTACCGCAATAATCTTTTTTTAACCGGTGCTATTCGGGTAGACGGCTCGTCGGTATTTGGTAAAGAAGAACGCAACCAGGTATATACAAAAGCCAGCGGTAGCTATGTTTTATCTAGTACAGAATTTTGGAATCAAACCTGGTGGAACCTGTTCAAATTGCGGGCTGCTTATGGCGAGTCGGGCAACCTTACCGGTATTGGCCCTTATGCACGCTTTAACAGTTATAACAACAATCCGCTACTGGGCCGCACGGCTTTAACATCAAGCTCCATACTGGCTAACGAAGGCGTAAAACCCGAGCGGCAACAGGAACTGGAGTTCGGTACAGACCTGGGCTTTTTCAACAATAAGATAGGCGTGCAGTTCAATTATTACATTAAAAAGGTAAAGGATTTATTAATCAACCGCGTTATTGCGCCTACAACCGGCTTCTCCAGCCTTCAGGATAATCTTGGCTCGCTTGAAAACAAGGGCTTTGAAGTAGTGCTGAATGTGGCACCTTACAATACGGCAGATTTTAGCTGGAATATTACCGGCATTTTTAACCGCAACCGCAACGAAGCTGTAAGTATAGGGCAGGCCTTAACGCTTCTGAGCCTGAATGCGGGTGCGCCGGTTGCCATTATAGAAGGACATCCCATTGGTGTGTTTTACGGAACCTTTTTTGCCCGCGACGGCAATGGTAGCGAAATAAAAAATACGGCCAGCATTCCTTTGATAGAAAGAGGTGTACAGAACAGTGCCCTATCTTACACGCCTGGCAGAAATACGGATGGACTTCCCAGCGGCCCTACTACATTACGCAAAATTTTAGGCGATCCCAACCCTGATTATACGGCTTCGCTGGTAAATGAATTAAAATATAAAAGATTCGATCTGCGTATACAATTTGATGCGGTGCAGGGCGTAGATGTATGGAATGCCGACTGGCGTACAAGACAGGGTGTAGGCAATGGCGAGTTTGCAGAAAAAGAGCACAAGGGAGAACTGCCCCGCGGTTACATATCGGGTATATATGCCATTGAAGAATGGCGTATAGATGATGGCTCGTTTGTAAAACTGCGTGAGGTATCTCTGGCTTATCGTTTGGGCAGGATTCGGGGCTTTAATGATATCACTTTAAGCCTGAGCGGTCGAAACCTGATATCGTGGGATAATTACAAAGGTTTTGATCCTGAGGTCAACGCTGGTGGACAAAGCACCATCTTAAGAGGGATTGACTTTGGTGCCATTCCTATTCCGCGCACTTATAGTTTTGGCATTGCCGCCCGGTTTTAATTAATAAATCAATCTGTATGAAAAAAATTACTTTCTATACCATTGCTGCCCTTGCCTTATTTCTGGCAGGCTGCAAAAAAGATTTTACCAATCCCAATGCTGCCACGCAGGAAGAAACCTTTGCTTCTGACCGTGCAGCAACAGCTGTTGCCACCGGCCTGCAGCGCCAGTATGCCCTTACGGCCGCCAGCCCTTTATACGCACTGGTAAATGCCAATGGCTTTGTAACTAATGAACTGATATTGCGTAACGCCGGTAATATTCCGGAGCTGCAACTTTTCACCGGCGGCAGCGCTGTAGATGCTACCAATACAGTGCTGGCCAACATCTGGACGCGCAGCAGCAAAATTATTTATGATGCTAACAACGTTATAGGCTTTGCTAATGGGCTGAGCGACCGCTCTTATGCCAGTGGCCTTATTTCTTTTGCTTCTATATTCAAGGCTTTGTCTATCGGCAATTTATCGATGCTTTGGGAAAAAGTTCCGGATACGGTGGGCCAGAATGTGAGTTTTATTGACCGTTTAGATGGCTATCGGAAAGCTGTAGCCGTGTTAGATGGCGCCATTACAGTTTACAATGCCAATGAGCCCAATGCCTTGGTGCGCAGCCGTTTGCCTGCCGATATTGATATCATCAACACCTTATATGCCTTAAAAGCCCGGTATTCACTTTTTGCCGGCGATTATGCTACAGCACTGGCTGCAGCCAACATGGTAGACCTCACCAAAAAGTCGGTTTTTAGTTACGATGCACTGTCACAAAACCCGGTATTCGAATCGGCCACGGCTACCAATAATGTTTTTCAGCCCATAGATACAACGTTAGGTTTACCTGTAAGTTTAGCGCCTGACCTAGCCGATAAGCGCATTCCATTTTATATTGGAATTAATACGGCCATTGCGCCCCGCTACCGCATTAAGGGATTTTATGAAATGGGTACTACGCAAATACCCATTTACCTGCCGGGAGAAATAATGTTGATAAAAGCCGAGGCATACGCACGCATGAATCCTCCTAATTTAGCTGCTGCTTTAACCGAACTCAACAAGGTAATTACCAAAACGCCATCGGAAGATATTTATGGAGTAGGGGCCGACCTGCCACCTATTGCCGGTCCTTTAACGCAGGAAGAATTGCTAACAGAAATTTACCGCCAGCGCAGTATCGAGCTGTTTATGTCTGGTATGCGGCTTGAAGACATGCGGCGCTTTGGCCGGCCGTTAACAGAACGAAAACGTAATTTCTTTCCTTATCTATTTCAGGAGCGGGACAACAATCCCAATACACCACCCGATCCTTTAAATTAAAATAAAAAAGGCTGCGTAAGGCAGCCTTTTTTATTTTAATCATTTTTAAAAACGGCTGCAACGTATTTCCTTTGCGCCTTGTCAAACCATTGCACATATACCCTTTAATGGATTATTCTAAACTGGTAAACGATTGCCTGCGCGAAAAAGCAGCTGCCCAAAAGCAGCTGTACCAGCATTTTGCGCCCGCTATGCTGGGTGTGTGCTACCGTTATACCAAGTCGATGGCGGATGCGGAAGATGTGCTGCAGGATGGATTTGTAAAAGTGTTTAAAAACCTGCACCAATATAAAGCTAATGGAGAACTGGGCGGCTGGATACGCCGCATTATGGTGACCACAGCCATCAATTTTTTAAAAAAGAATAGCCGCTACCAGACTGAATTATTATTTGAAGCAGAAAGCCTGCATGCCGTTGCTACCCATCACCCCGAAATAAACATGGAGGCTAAAGCGCTGGCAGAGCTGATACGCCAACTGCCACCCGGCTACCAAACCATTTTTAACCTGCACGCAGTGGAGGGCTACAGCCATGTGGAAATTGGCAAGCTGCTGGGTATTAACGAAGGCACTTCGCGCTCGCAATATGCACGCGCCCGCGGGCTGCTGATAACATGGATTGAAAAACGCTCGGGAGAACAAAAAAATATTTGCTATGCAAGAAAATAGCTTTGAAAAAAAGGTGCAGCAAAAGATGGAGGAACTGTCTTTTGAGCCATCGGCCCCCGTATGGCAAAAGGTGGAGCTACAGATTCAACATAAGCGTCGCCGCCGCAGGCTGGTGTTTTTGCTGCTGCCCTTGTTGCTGGTAAGTGCCGGGCTGGCCATTTATGTTGCTTTGAATAAAAATGAATCTACAACTTCAGTTGCACAAGCAGAAAAACGTAACAAGGTTTCTGAAAATGCGCCTTCGGTTGATATAAATGCACCTGCCATTTCCGGCGAAAGCAACATGCAAAAACAAACAGCAAGGGAAGAAACTAGGAAGATGATTCAAAAGGAAAAAGAGACGTTTCGTGAATCAGCAAAATTGAATTCCTATTTATCAGCGAACGATAAAAATTTAAAAGGTCAAAAGGGAAAAGAGACGTTTTTAAAGGAGGATAAAAAGGTGCAAAAGCATCAAAAAACTAAAGAAGCTGCCGGCAATATTGCAGAAGAAAAGGAAGCGCCGCAAACAATGATGGCCGACCTGCACGCAATGGTTTTGCAAAACGAGATTAATAAAAAAGAAAAGGGAGAGAAGGCTGACCAAAACATCGCCAACCCCTTTCAAAAGAAAAATGAGATAACCAGCGTCCACGTGGAAAAAAGAGCTGATACACTGGCAAAGCAAATCGCTGCCGCTGCTACACCATCCGACAGCATAGGGCAAGGCATTGTTTCTAATGAAAAAACTTTGATGGATTCAGTGGTAGCTGTTTCGGAAAAAGCAAAAGAGAATCAAAAGGTTTGGCAATGGGCGCTTCAAGCAAGGGTGGGTTTCTCCGGTTTACGTTCGGAAGTAACTGATGTATTTGGCAACAGGTACAGCAGCGATTTTTCCAGTTCGCCTGCTTCCGGTAACAATAGCCCACAGCCATCCCGCATCAAGGCTACATCATCCAACGGCATTGCCATGAGTTTTGGCGCCAGCCTGCGCCGGCAGGTGGCAAAAAATGTATTTGTTTCTGCCGGGCTACAATACAGTTATTACAGCCATCAAATAACCGTTGGCACACAAGTAAACAGGGATACTACACTTTATTACAACGGCCGGCTCGAAAGCATCGGCAACTATTTTACCAGTACCGGCACCGCATCTTCATATACCAACCGGTTTCATTACCTGGAACTGCCGCTGGCATTTGATTATTCCCTTTTCAAAAAACTCCAGGTGCAGCATGGCGTTAGCATAGGCCGCCTGCTGGCTTCCAATGCGCTTAATTATAATGCCACATCAGGGTTTTATTACCGGTCAGACAACTGGATGCGCAAAACGAGTTTTAACCTGTTTACTTCCATCAATTATCGCTTGCTTCAAAAGAGCAATCTATTTGTAATAGCAGGACCACAACTGCAATGGGCACTTTCATCTGTACAACAACAGCAACAACCAAACAGGCAGCACCTGTTTTTTGCAGGAGTGCACACACAAATTCATTTTTAAAAAAAATGAGTTAGGTGGCGCAACGCTTTTTTTAAGTGCTATGTCAAGTATAAAAAATAGAACACATGAAAAACAGGAACTGGCTGCAAACCACATTGATACTTTTTGTTACAGCTTCTTTTTTACTGCAAGGCTGCATAAAAGACAGCATACAAAAAACTTTTACTTACACACTTTACCGCCCCGTTTATAAAACCACCGCCGAAGTAAGAAGCAACATCAAAAGCAACGGCGAAAAACCCGTGTCGCAACCCGGCAAGTTGTTCATCAAAGACCAGTACATTTTTTTAAATGAAGTGGATAAAGGCGTGCACGTAATTGATAACAGCAACCCGGCGGCGCCGCGCAATGTGGCTTTTATCGACATTCCGGGCAATGTGGATATAGCTGTAAAAGGCAACACGCTGTATGCCGACCTGTACACCGACCTGGTAGCTGTAGATATTACCAACCCGCTGCAGGCAAAACTGACCAATGTGGTGGAAGGTGTGTTTCCGCATCGCTTTTACAGCGGCCATTACATGCACGATTCTTCCAAATTAATTGTAGACTGGATAATAAAAGATACCACTGTAACAGAAGATTTTACCCGGAATGGAAATGTGTTTGTAGAAGATGGAACTTTTATGGTTGCATTTTCCAATGCCTCATCATCAGGGGCAAAAGCTTCCGCCAGTCCATCTGTTGCTATGGGCGGCTCCATGGCGCGCTTTACCATTGTTGACGAAAGGCTTTATACCGTAGGCTTCCAGGAACTGAAAGTATTCAACATCAGCAATCCGCTGAGTCCCGCATTTGTTACCGAAAGCGAAGTGGGCATGAACATCGAAACGATCTTTCCTTTTAAAGACAGGCTGTTCATTGGCTCTTCTATGGGCATGTACATATACAGCATTGCCAACCCCAACGCGCCAGCAAAGCTTGGACAGTTTAGCCATGTGCGCAGCTGCGACCCTGTAATAGCCGATGATACGCATGCCTATGTAACGCTGCGCTCCGGCACAGCCTGCATGGGCTTTACCAACCAGCTGGAAGTATTGGACATCACCAAACTAATGCAGCCGGCACTGGTAAAAACCTACGCCATGACCAACCCGCACGGCCTTTCAAAAGACGGCAACTTGCTGTTCATATGTGATGGTAGAGACGGACTGAAAATGTATGACGCGGCAAAGCCTGATGATTTGAAGCTGCTGCAAACGATCGGTAATATGGAAACCTATGATGTAATTGCTTATAGCGGCCTGGCTATAGTAGTGGCAAAAGACGGCCTATACCAGTACGATTACAGCAACAGTACCGATATAAAAATGCTGAGCAAAATAACCATCAACCAGTAAAAAAAACAGTTATGAAAAATAGGAAATGGCTATGCTGTTTTTGCCTGTTGATTTGCTCCTTTGCCGTAATGGCGCAGCAGGAGGTACAAAAGAGTCAAGAGACGTTTTCTTTTAACAGCATCAATTCCGTAGGCGTTATTGTAGGCGATGCGGAAAGAGAGTTGGCGCTGCAAACGGTGAATGGTGTTAGCCACAAAGGTTGGTTTGCCGGCATTGGCCTGGGGCTCGATTATTATTATTTCCGCAGCATTCCCCTGTTTGTGGATGTGCGCAAAATGTTGCGCCCGGGCAAGTGGCCCCTTTTTGCCTATGGCGATTTGGGTTTGAATATTCCGTGGATAAAAGATAGTTATAAAGAAGCTCTTTGGTACACACCCGAATTTAAATCAGGGCTGTATTACGATGTGGGTGGTGGCCTTCAGTTCCCGGTGCAAAAAAATGCTGTATACATCAGCGCGGGCTTTTCTACAAAGCATATGCGCGAACTGCAGCGCTATCCTTACATATGGGGCGACCCCAACCGGCCGGACAAGATAGACCGTGTGGATTATAAGTTCAGCAGGCTCATTATTAAAGCAGGTTTTACTTTTTGATAAAAACGTCTCTTTTTCCTTTTAAAACAAGTAGTTGCATGTATCAGCGTGTGCAATTATTGGGGAATAAAATAGGTTTGGCACGAAAATTTTAGCTCTGGCAGGCATAAAACAAAAGGAATTATGAAAAAGTTTTTAGTAATGGCATTGGCCGCTGTTTCGCTGGCTGCCTGCAACGATGCGGATGGCGACAATGCATCAACCGACATGGACACAACAACTACAACAACTACCACTACCACTTCTACATCGGCAAATGAAGCTTACAGCCCTGTAGATGGTGATGTAACCTACCGCGAGAACAAAGTGCGTGTAATGCGCAATGGCGAGTGGACAGAGGCTGATGAAGATGTAAAGCTGGATAATGGCGTAGTGGTGTACCGCGATGGACGCGTGGTGCGCGATGGCAACGAAGTGCGTATGGAAGATGGTGAAGTAGTAGACCGCAGCGGCCGCTTTTTTGACCGCACCGGCCAGGCTATTGAAAATGCCTGGGATAAAACCAAGGAAGGCGTGAAAGATGCCGGCCGTGCTATTGGCAATGCTGCTGAAAAAGTAGGCGATAAAGCCAAAAACGCTGTTGACGACGATAATAATTAAATAGCATAAAGCTTAATGCCGGTTATTTTGCTGGCAATAATCTTAAAAGGGAAAATAGACGTTTTTAAAACGTATGTTTTCCCTTTTATCCGTATTAGTGGAATTGGTCATTTGAGTTAATTAGTAAAACGTCTCTTTTTCTTTTGTGAAATGGTAAATTTTCACCCAAAACCAAACGTCTGTTTTCCTTTTAACGCTTCAGGGTTGTTGCAAAAATTTAATATTGCGCTGAATGCCTTTTAGCTTGGCGCGGCTGATGGGGCTTTTCTTAAAAATCTTTTTGAAGGTTTCTTCCGTCAGTGCTTCCCAATCCTGCGTGCGCAGGTTCAGCAGTTCGGGCAAGGGCGAAAACTGCGGCTCGCTGTTTGGCTTGCTAAAGCGGTTCCAGGGGCACACATCCTGGCACACATCGCAGCCAAACATCCAGTTCTGAAACTTGCCTTTCATTTCGCCGGGTATCAGTTCATCCTTTAGTTCTATGGTAAAATAAGATATGCACTGGCTGCCATTGATGGTTTTATCGGGCAGAATGGCGCCGGTAGGGCAGGCCTCTACGCAGCGGTTGCAACTACCACAAAAATCTTTGGCAAACGGGTCGTCGTATTCCAGCTCCAGGTCGGTAATTAAAGTAGCAATAAAAAAGAAAGAGCCGCTTTCCTTTGTAATTAAATTCCCGTTTTTACCAATCCAGCCCAGGCCGCTGCGCGTAGCCCAGCTACGCTCCAGCACAGGCGCCGAATCTACAAAACCGCGCCCGCTGAACTGGCCCACTTTATCCTGCAGTTCGGCCATCATGGCCTTTAATGCATCTTTAATAACGTTGTGATAATCGGTGCCGTAAGCGTATTTCGACAGTTTGAAATCTCCTGTGTTTGCCTGCTGTTGCGGATAATAATTTTTTAGAAGCGTAATTACTGATTTGGCGCCCGGCACCAGTTGAGTAGGGTCTATGCGCAGGTCAAAATAATTTTCCATGTACTGCATGCCGCCATGATAGCCGCCTTTGAGCCAGGCCTCCAGCTTTCGCGCATCATCATCCAGCTTTTGGGCGCGTGCAATGCCGCAGTGGTCAAACCCAAAAGTTTTCGCCAGGTTTTTTACGTGTATGGTGTTTTGTTTTTTCAATAGTTAGAAACCCTTACCGGGCAAAGGTGCGGTTAAAATATCTGGTGCCAATCATAAAATGTTTAAAAAATATTTAAGATATTACCGCGCCAACCAAAACTAGTTATATGAAATTGTTTGCCTCGATCTTATTATGCCTGTGCGCGTATGCTCTTTCTGCACAGGAAAGTCCCGTACAGAAATTCGGAAAAATAAAGCCCGCCGACTTTGAGCAAAAAGTGTATGCTATTGACACCGGTGCCTCTGCCGTTGTGTTGTTTGATGTAGGTAGTGCCGAAATTGAAGGAAACGTAAAAGGATGGTTTTCGGTAGTGTATAAATACCACAAGCGCGTACACATTTTAAACAAAAATGGTTTTGACCATGCCGATGTAGCCATTCATGTTTACAACAGCAATGGTATGGAGGTAGAACTGGAAAACCTGAAAGCCGTAACGTATAATTGTGAAGGGGGGAAAATTGTGGAAACGAAGCTGGAAAAGAGCGCCGTTTTCAAAGAAAAGATAGACCGTGAATCGAGCTTAAAAAAATTTACGTTACCCAATGTAAAGGAGGGAAGTATTATTGAAGTTGAATACCGCATTACCTCCGACTTTATTAATAATGTAAGGCCATGGATTTTTCAGGGCAATTCTCCGCGCCTGTGGAGCGAGTTTAGGTTTTCGGTGCCGCAGTTCTTTAACTATGTTTACCTGAGCCAGGGTTTTGTTCCATTTCATATCAATGAAACAAAAAACCGTAATACCAATTACAGCATCATTGAAAATAATGGTGCCAGCGCCTCAGAAAAATATATCATCCCAAGTGCCGTATCCGACCACCGCTGGGTAATGAAAGATGTACCTGCCTTAAAAAAGGAAAGCTTTACTTCTACCGTTGACAATTATGTGTCTAAAATAGAATTTCAGCTCTCCGGTTTTCAGCAACCGCTAACGCCTAAAAACATTATGGGTACCTGGCCCATGCTCACCAAAAACCTGATGGAGAACGAATATTTTGGCATGCCTTTAAAAACGGCCAACAACTGGCTGGGCGATGAGGTGAAACCAATTATGGCTGCTGCTACCAGCGAACTGGATAAGGCAAAACGCATTTTTGCATATGTGCGCGACAACTATACCTGCACCGACCACAGCAGCATTTATATTGATAAAAGCCTGAAGGATGTGCTGAAAACAAAGAAAGGAAATGTGTCGGAGCTAAACCTGCTGCTGATTGCCATGCTGAAGTATGCCGGCCTGCAGGCAGAACCGGTGATACTGAGCACCAGCGACAATGGCTTTACCTATTCGCTGTATCCTATTTTGCAACGATTCAATTACGTGGTGTGCCAGGTCACGGTTGACAATAACAAAATTATGCTGGATGCCAGCCGCCAGCGTCTTGGTTTTGGTAAGCTCACGCCCGACTGCTACAATGGTCATGCGCGCGTAGTAAACGAAACGGCCACTTCCATGGAACTCATTGCTGACTCGCTGATGGAAAGAAAACTAACCTCAGTTTTTATTGTAAACGATGATAAAGGCGGCTGGGTAGGCACTACGCGCAAAAACCCGGGCTATTATGAGTCGTACAACATACGCGACAAAGTAAAAAACAAAGGCGAGGAAACATATTTTAAAGACCTGCAGAAGGAATTTGGTCTGGACATTAAAATGGAAAAGCCACAGATAGACGCCCTGAACGATTATGATGTGCCGGTAAAGCTGGAGTACAGCTTTGCGGTCAACAAAGAGGATGAGGATATCCTGTATGTGAACCCGATGTTTGACGAAGCGGTAAAGGACAATCCTTTTAAATCGGCAGAGCGCCTGTATCCGGTAGAAATGCCTTACACCATTGATGATACTTATATTTTAAACATGCAGATACCATCAGGCTACGCGCTGGATGAACTACCCAAGCAGGTAGCCGTTAAGCTGAATGCGGATGGCGACGGTTATTTTGAATACCTGGTTTCCAAATCTGAAAACACCATATCGCTGCGCTCGCGCCTGAAACTGAACCGCACGGTATTTAGCCCGGAGGAGTACGATTTTTTACGCGAGTTCTTTAAGCTGATAGTTACCAAGCATAGCGAGCAGATCGTTTTCAAGAAAATTAAATAAAACATGAGGAAGTTATATATACTGGCAGTAGTTTGCCTGCTATCTTTTGCCGCAAAGGCAGGCGATGGTGATTATGCCATCAGCAAAATTCCGGATAGCCTGCGGAAAGGCGCCAATGTGGTAAAAAGGCTGGAGAATATTCGCTTCGAGATCATCAGCACCGGCGAAACGGTATTGCAATATCATTATGCACTTACGATATTGAACGAGGCTGGCGATAAATATTCATCGTTTGTGGAGTATTACGATAAGCTGCGCAAAATTACCAACATAGAAGGCGCCTTGTACGATGCGCAGGGTAAGGAACTCAAGCGACTGAAAAGTAAAGATGTTAAAGATATGAGCGCAGTGGACGACATCAGCCTGATGGATGACAACCGGAAAAAAGTGCACGATTTTTACCACAAGGTTTTTCCCTATACCATCGAGTACAAAGCAGAAATAAAATTCAACAACAGTTTCAACTTTCCGGGCTGGTACCCGCAGGAGTACGAACATCTTTCTGTACAGCAAAGTGGCCTTACGGTAGTGATGCCGTCAACGTATGAAGTGCGCTACCGCATGTACAATTATGCCGGTCAGCCGGAGCAGGCTATCGACAAAAACAAAAAACTGTTGAAATGGAATGTGTCCAATGTAAAGGCTGTAATAAAAGAGCCTTTTGCGCCGCGCTGGCACGAACTGGTGACCATGGTAACCCTGGCGCCTACCGAGTTTGCCATAGAAGGCTACAAAGGCAATATGACCAACTGGAACGAGTTCGGAAAGTTTTTATATGAACTGGGAAAGGGCAGGGATGTGTTGCCGGAAGATGTAAAGCAAAAAGTGCACAGTTTGGTGGCCGGTGTAAAGGATGAAAAGGAAAAAGTAAAGATCCTTTACGAGTTTATGCAGCAAAATACAAGGTATATCAGCATTCAGCTGGGGCTGGGCGGCTGGCAGCCTTTTGAGGCCACGTTTGTGGCACAAAAAGCTTACGGCGATTGCAAGGCGCTGAGTAATTATATGTACAGCCTCTTAAAAGAAGCAGGAATCCGGTCGCAGTATGCATTGATAAAAGCAGGTGAATACGATTATTTCATGGCAAGCGATTTTCCAAGCAACCAATTCAATCATGCCATACTTTGTGTGCCTTTTGCAAAAGACAGCATGTGGCTGGAGTGTACCAGCCAGACACAACCTGCCGGCTACATGGGCAACTTTACCGGCAACCGCAAAGCATTATTGATAGATGAAAAAGGAGGAACACTGGTGAATACACCGCACTATGCATCGGAAGAAAACCAGCAGCTGCGCACCATAAAAGGTGAAATTGATGCCACCGGTACATTGCAAATGAAAGTAAATACAAAGTACAAAGCCTTTCAGCAGGACAACCTGCACAGCATGATCAACCAGCTGTCGAAAGATAAAGTAAAAGAAATTCTGCAGAAGCAATTAAGCCTTGCCAATTACCATGTGGCCAGTTTTGATTATAAAGAAAATAAAGAAGTGGTGCCCGACATTGTGGAGCAACTGGATATAGAAGTGAGTAACTACGCAACCATAACCGGCAAGCGCTTGTTCATTGTGCCCAACCTGCTTAACCGCACCGGCACGCAGCTATCCGCCGATGAAAAGCGCAAGTATGATGTAGAACTGTTGTACCCTTACCGCGATGTGGACAGTGTAGAAGTAACGCTGCCGGCCGGTTACGTGGTAGAGGCGCTGCCGCAGCCTGTGAAGCTGCAAACGCCATTTGGCACCTACAACAGCAGTGTAAAAATTTAGAATGACAAACTGGTATATGTAAGGGTGCGCGAGCAGGCCGCCGGCCGTTTTCCCGCCTCCGCCTACGATGACCTGGTGAAATATTACAGCGCTATTTATAAAGCCGACAACGCCCGCGTGGTGTTGGTGAAAAAAGAAACCCAGCCTTAAATACAGCTATTGGCTTAAAAGGAAAAAGAGACGTTTTTTAAAAAACGTCTCTTTTTCCTTTTAATGAACTTTGTTAATTGAGTTGATAAATAAAACGTCTCTTTTTCCTTTTAAAATGACGCTTACTTTTTAGCTTACATGTAAACTCTTGTATCTAATTTTCCTTTTCGCTATTCGATAAATCGTAAATCCAAAATCGTATTTTGTAAATCAGAAAAACGTCTCTATTCCCTTTTAATCTTATTTACATTGCTTAGGAAAAGCCGTATCCAGCACTTCTTTCACTTCGTTATACACATTGGCTTTGGCATCGTCGCTGTCTTCTTTTATCAACAAAAAATAAGCGTAGCCGCGGCAGAAATCAACAATGGGAAGCGTGCCGCCCAGCGACGGACCTGTAAGCACATTGGCCTGCGTATTGCTTTGCTCGGGTGCCCATGCGCCTAAAGCATATTGATAGGTTTTTGTCTCGTCAGGACTGTTATTAATGGTGAAGTTGGAGGTTTGCACGCGACGTAGTTCAGCCACACTTTCTTTACTTAACACCTGCGCGCCACGGTGCTGTCCGTTGTTGAGCAGCATACGCATAAACTGGATCATATCGTTGGCCGTGGCGCGAGCGCCCGTAGCTGCATTTACGGGCGAGCCATCCAGCGTACCAAACGTCGTTTGCCGCATACCCAGCGGGCGAAAAAGTTTTTGCTGAATCAGCATGTCGAACCGTTTTTTAGTGGCCACTTCCGCCACACGTGCAGCAATGATGGGGCCCATTTGCGAGTAACGGAATTCCGTACCTGGATTGGTCTGTATTTCTTTGGCAGCAAACGAAGCCACTTCTTCATCCAGCGATGCAAATTTCTTTTTTTGCAGCAGCCTGGCAGCCTTGGAGCTTTCGGCTTGTATGCCGGTAAAATGGCTCAGGCAATGCCGCAGCGTGATATAATTCTTGCCGTACTTTTCAAACACCGGCAGGTAACTGCTAACTTTGTCGTCGAGCGATAAAACACCCTCTTCCGCTAACTTCAATATCAATGCTGCCGTTAGCCACTGGCTGGCGTGACCAATGGGCGCCTGTGTGCGCTGTGTGAAAATGCGGTTGGCCGCTTTTTGATAAACTACCGTATCTTTTGTTGCTACCATCGTTACTACATCCGCGCCCAGCACTTTTTGCCGGCTGCTCACCACATCTTCCAAAGCTGTAAAAGAGGCTTGTGCAAACGAAAACTGAAAAAGTAGCAGTAAAATAATTACAAAACTGAAATTCAGGCAGTTATAACGGAACTTGTGTGTCATATTTTCTGATGCTGTTTGGTTGGATTATTGTTTGTGAACATACTGCAAACCACTTAACGTAAAAAATAAAAGTTTTGATATATGAATCTGTCCAATTTTACCATAAAAGCAGCCGAAGTAATACAGCAGGCGCAGCAGCAGGCGTATAATAACGGCAATGCCAATATTGAAACCGAACACCTTTTAAAAGCCTTGTTGGAGCAGCAGGATTCGCCTACTGAATACCTGTTGAAAAAAAATGCGGTGAATGTTGGCCAGCTAGCTGAATACTTGAATAATCTTATTAGTAAGTTACCTAAGATACAAGGCGGCGAAGCCGCGCAAATGGTCAGCCGCGAAGCCAACAATGTGATCTTGCGCGCCGGTGCTGTTTTAAAAAGCTTTGGCGATGAATTCATCACACCCGAACATTTATTATTGGCATTGGTGCAGGGGGCCGATAGTACCGCCAAACTGCTGAAAGATTTTGGCCTTACAGATAAAGGTTTAACTGCGGCTATCAAAGAACTGCGCAAGGGTTCTACCGTAACATCGCAAACTCAGGAAACCCAATTTAATGCACTGAACAAATACGCCAAGAACTTGAACGACATGGCGCGCAGCGGCAAGCTTGACCCGGTGATTGGTCGCGATGAAGAAATCCGCCGCACGCTGCACATACTTTCGCGCCGCAACAAAAACAACCCGATTTTAATAGGTGAACCCGGTGTAGGTAAGACTGCTATAGCCGAGGGTTTGGCGCACCGCATTGTCAATGGTGATGTGCCCGAA
>CBDTUH010000038.1:0-15698 GCA_965363375.1 uncultured bacterium | reverse complement strand
GGATGCGCCTGCCGGCTCGGGTCTGGGTACTTCATCAACGCTTGTTGTAGCCATTATCGGTGCGTTTGCCGAAATGCTGCGCCTGCCCCTGGGCGAATACGATATGGCGCATTATGCCTATGAAATTGAGCGGAAAGAATTAGGCTTGGCCGGTGGCCGGCAAGACCAGTACGCAGCAACTTTTGGCGGGGTTAATTTTATGGAGTTTTATGCCGGTGATAAAGTGATTGTGAATCCGCTGCGCATTAAAGAACAATACCTCTTTGAGTTGGAAAATAACCTGCTTCTTTACTACACGGCTACAAGCCGCGAGTCGGCTAAAATCATAGAGCAGCAATCGAGCAATGTGGTGAGTAAAAAAGAAGCGCCCATTGAAGCCATGCATCAATTAAAGCAGCAGGCGCAAATGATGAAGGAAGCTTTGCTGAAAGGAAAAATGGACGATTTTGGCAATATACTCGATTATGGCTACCAGCAAAAACGCCGTATGGCTGAAGGCATCTCTAACCCGCTGATGGAAGAAATTTATGAAACGGCAAAAGCAGCGGGCGCCAGCGGCGGAAAAATTTCCGGAGCCGGCGGTGGTGGTTTTATGATCTTTTACTGCCCGGGCAACAGTAAGTATAATGTAATAGAAAGCCTGCAAAAATTTGGCGGCCACCATAAACTTTACCAGTTTGTAGAACATGGCTTAAAAACGTGGACGGTTTAAAAGGAAAAAGAGACGTTTTAAGTTCATCAAACTTTAAATTTCAAAAGGGAAAAGTGTCGTTGGTAGAATTGAATTTGAGTTATTAGAAAAATCATTTTATGGAAAAGATCCGAAACATCATAAAAGCATCAATAAATGTAAAACAACAATTATTGGAGAACGATAATTTGCTGCAAACAATTACTGAAGTTACTGATACAATTGTGCAGGCATTGCAAAGAGGCAACCGCATTTATCTGTGCGGCAATGGTGGCAGCGCAGCTGATGCGCAGCACTTGGCGGCAGAATTTTCAGGCCGGTTTTATATAGACCGCAAAGCACTGCCAGCCGAGGCCCTACATTGCAACACTTCTTATCTCACCGCTGTGGCCAACGATTACAGTTACGATGTGGTGTATGCACGATTGATAGATGGTATTGGCAACAGCGGTGATGTGCTGATAGGTTTATCCACTTCTGGCAATTCAGCCAACATTGTAAAGGCTTTTGAAGTAGCGAAGGCCAAGGGTATTGTTACCGTTGGTTTCACCGGCTTAAGCGGTGGCGTTATGAAAGATATTAGCGATTATTTGATAAACGTTCCGTCCACCGATACGCCACACATACAGGAGAGCCACATTATGGTTGGTCATGTTATTTGCCAGCTGTCCGAAGAGCAATATTTCAGCAAGCCGGAGAATAACGATTAAAAACCTCTCTTTTTCCTTTTGAGTATGTAATAGCACAAAAGGAAAGAGGGACGTTTCGAGTGTTATTCTTTGAAATTAATTTTCAATGGTTTCTTAATCAGATAGGATCACTGCATTATAATTTTTAAAAGGAAAAACAGAGGTTTATAAAATGAATCAAGGTAGAAAAGAATGGACAGCACCTGTAACCGAAGCCATCATACTGGCCGGCGGCCTGGGCACACGTTTAAGAGAAGCGGTTCCTGATCTACCCAAATGCATAGCCCCTGTTGGTGGCAAACCTTTTATAAGTTATGTAATTGATGCACTGCGCCGGCAGGGTGTGCAGCGCTTTGTTTTTTCGCTCGGCTATCGCCACGATGCTATTGAAGAGTATTTGCAAACGCATTACTCAACCCTGGTATATGATACTGTTATTGAAGAAGAGCCTTTGGGTACAGGTGGTGCTATTGCGCTTGCTTTAAAGGCCTGCAATTCGGAAAATGTGTTAGTTGCCAATGGCGATACACTTTTTAAAATAGATGTAAAAAGCATGGCTGCCCTACATGTTAAAAACAATGCGCTATGCACGCTGGCCTTAAAACCTATGCAAAACTTTGAGCGTTATGGAATGGTACAAATAGCCGAAAATGGGCGCATTACATCTTTCCGGGAAAAACAGTTTTACAAAGAAGGTTTAATAAATGGTGGCATTTACCTTTTGAATAAAATTAAATTTCTACAGCAGGGCTGGCCACAAAAATTCTCATTCGAAAAAGATTTTCTCGAAAAAAACACAGCTGAAAGCAACTTTTATGGATCTGTTCAAAAAGGATATTTTATTGATATTGGCATACCGGAAGATTTTGAAAAAGCACAGTCGGAACTGGCGAATCCTCCTTTAGATTTAAAAGCCGTTGACAAAAGCTGGACACTTTTTTTAGACCGTGATGGCGTTATTAATAACGAACGCGTGGGTCATTATGTATTGAACTGGGCGGAGTTTTATTTTAGCGAAAAAGTTTTAGAGGCGCTTCAAATACTGAGCGAAAAAGTGGGAACCATAATCATTATAAGCAACCAGCGCGGTGTAGGCCGAAAACTGATGACGGAAATGGACCTCTCCAGCATACACCAGCAAATGCAAAAGGAAATTACCACTGCCGGCGGCCGCATCGATGGAATTTATTATTGCACAGAGGTTGAAAAAGAATGTTTTTTCCGCAAGCCCAATCCCGGTATGGCACTCCGTGCTTTTGAAGATTTCCCGCAAATCGACCTACAGAAATGCATCATGGTAGGCAATAAGCCCAGCGATATGCGCTTTGGTCGTGCCGCTGGTGTTTATACTGTTTTTATTGAAACAACCAACCCTCACGAGCCACATCCGCACCCTGATGTGGACGCGCGCTTCCCTACCCTACGGGCGTTTGCAGGGGCGCTCCAATCTTAGGATAATTTTTAATTTTTTTAGCCGTTCTTAGCAGAGAAACAAACAATTTTCCTGTTTTGAAAAAGCCATTTTTTCTTTTCATTTTTTCTATTCTTTTAGCCAGCAGCCTTGCAGCGCAGGATATACCACCTGCCGACTTACGAAAGCTTCAGGTTAAAGAAGACAGCCTGAAACTGCTGGCTAAAAATGTTTACATCGACAGTTTTACGGCTGGCCGAATGCGCTCCGATAGTCAATTTGTAAAAACATTGGTGCGCAGCTTGCTCATCAAGAATTCCTTTTATTATCCGTTTGATTCGGTGCAGGGTATATCAAAATTGTACTCACCTGACAGCATGTTCCGAATAATTACCTGGAGCATTTCTTATGATGATTTTTACTCACGCCAGAAAGGAGCCATTCAGTTTAAAACGAAAGACGGATCATTAAAATTGGTGCCGTTGATTGATTTTTATGAATTTACGCCCAGGCCGCTCGATTCTGTTCGCCATCGCAACAATTGGATTGGTGCCGTTTATTACAACATCATTAAAACCGAACACAACGGCAAACCTTACTACACACTTTTTGGCTTTGATGACCATAGTGTGCGTACCAGTAAAAAATGGATCGATGTGCTACATTTTGATGAAAGAGGGCAACCACAGTTTGGTGTGCCTTTTACTTTCGAAAATGACAGCATCAAACGACCGGTTCAATACAGGCATTCGATTGAGTATAAAAAAGAAGCCAGCACATTTGTCAACTACGATCATGAATTGAATATGATCATCCTGGACCATTTGATATCAGAAACAGACGAGCCGGATAAACCTTACACAATGATTCCGGATGGAGACCAGGAAGCTTTTGTTTGGAAGGGTGGCAAATGGGTGCATATTGATAAAGCGTTTGATTTTAAGCTGCAAGATGGACAGGCGCCAGTTCCCGACCCGTTAAGAGATGCTATGGGTAACAACAATGAAGAAATGCTACAGCAAAAGAGCGAAAAGAATAAAAAGAAAAAAGGTGGTAATTAACCACCTTTTTTTATTGTAACATTATGTTTGTAAGCTTTTGTTATTCATCCAGTTTTAATACTGCCAGAAACGCTTCCTGAGGTACTTCTACGTTACCAATTTGGCGCATACGCTTTTTACCTTCTTTCTGCTTTTCCAGAAGTTTACGCTTGCGGCTGATATCGCCACCATAACATTTGGCAGTTACATCTTTGCGCATGGCCGATATGTTTTCCCTGGCTACGATTTTAGCACCAATAGCCGCTTGTATGGCAATCTGGAACTGCTGACGAGGTAAAAGTTCTTTCAACTTTTCACAAAGTTTGCGGCCAAATTCCTGAGCACGCCCTCTATGAATTAAGGCACTGAGGGCATCCACTTTATCGTTATTCAATAAAATGTCCATTTTCACAATATCTGCTTCGCGCATACCAATGGGATGGTAATCAAAAGAGGCATATCCGCGGGTCTGGCTCTTTAACTTATCGTAAAAATCAAAAACAATCTCTGTCAGCGGCATTTCAAAGGTCAGTTCAACGCGGGTCGGTGTTAAATAACTCTGATTGATCAGAATGCCTCTTTTGCCTAAGCAAAGCGTCATGATATTCCCTATGTATTCGGGTTTGGTGATAATCTGTGCTTTAATGAAAGGTTCTTCAATCCGGTCAATCTTTACCGGTTCGGGCATTTCAGTAGGGTTATTTACAATAACTTTTTCGCCTTTTGTGGTATAAGCAATGAAGCTTACGTTGGGTACCGTTGTAATTACAGTTTGATTAAATTCCCTTTCGAGCCTTTCCTGGATAATCTCCATGTGCAGCATTCCCAAAAAGCCGCAGCGGAAACCAAAACCCAGTGCCTGTGATGTTTCCAGTTCAAAAGTAAGCGAAGCGTCATTCAACTGCAGTTTATCCATACAGTCGCGCAATTCTTCAAAAGCATCTGTTTCAACCGGGAAAATGCCGGCAAAAACCATAGCTTTCACTTCTTCAAAGCCTTTAATCATTTCCGGGTTTTGGTTAGATGCCAGGGTAAGTGTATCACCTACTTTAACTTCTTTTGCATTTTTAATCCCGGTTATGATATAACCTACATCACCTGTAGTCACCTCTTTTTTGGGTTCTGGTTTCAGCTTTAAGATGCCCACTTCATCTGCATCATATTCCTGTCCTGTAGAAACAAATTTTACTTTATCCCCTTTTTTAATGGATCCGTTTAGTATGCGATAATAAACAATAATACCTCTAAAGCTGTTAAAAACACTGTCAAAAACCAGTGCCTGAAGCGGTGCATTTTGGTTTCCTTTCGGTGCAGGTATTCTTTCTACAATAGCTTCTAAAATTGCATCTACACCTAAGCCAGTACGTCCACTGGCCAGCAGAATTTCTTCAGGCTTACATCCTATCAAGTCAATAATCTGATCTTTAACCTCTTCGATCATGGCTCCATCCATATCGATTTTATTAATTACCGGGATGATTTCTAGGTTGTTATCGATTGCTAGGTAAAGGTTGGAGATGGTTTGAGCCTGTATGCCCTGTGTGGCATCTACTAAAAGTAAGGCGCCTTCACAGGCAGCCAAGGCACGGCTTACTTCATAGCTAAAGTCAACGTGGCCCGGTGTGTCTATCAGGTTTAGCGTGTATTTTTCTCCTTTGTGCACATGGTTTATCTGGATGGCGTGACTTTTAATCGTAATGCCTTTTTCACGTTCCAGATCCATATCATCAAGTACCTGGTCCATCATGTCCCGTTCACTGATGGTATTGGTTGTTTGTAATAATCGATCAGCCAAGGTACTTTTACCATGGTCGATATGGGCTATTATACAGAAATTGCGGATGTTATTCATTGTCTTTTTACCTGTTAAAAGGTTTGCAAAGGTAAAAAAAAGGGGTGAGGTATACACAAACAAATTGTCATTAACAAATGATTGTAATTGAAAGGTTTCTCGCTTATCATTAGCTTGATTTTCTACACATTAGAGAATGACGCCTATTTTTGTAACTTATTAGCCTAAACCTAACCTGCTTTTATGTGCCATTGGCAGCAATTTTATTTTGTTCGCTTATTTTTTACCAATAAATGGCTGGCTTTTTTTATGCTGGTATTTTTTGTAGTGAATATTTGTGCAAACCTTGTTGTGCCTACGCAAATTACCCCAGTTTATAACTGGAACCTATATTCCAACCCTTTGCCTGACTCCAAACATTATACTTTTAATACAGTTACTTATAATAATGGAGAGGTGCTTAAATTTCAACGAACATGGAATGAACCTCAAAAAGTATTAATACATAATACTATGAACCTATTTATAGCCACACAAGTGGATGAAAAAAAGGATTACAGCAAAAAGCATTTCGAGGAATCCTGGCTACCCCGGAATAAAAGGTTTCAGAAGGCTTTTCCACAGTTTATCAATTTCCCATCCCATAAGGAATTTGAAGCCTTTCCATCATGGTATACCCGGTACCTAACTCAAAATACTGGCGAACAAATTGATCGAATACAAATAATACGTAAGACAGTACATTTTACAGAATCAGGCCATGTTCGTGAAGATTCATCTGAAATTGTTTTTAACATCCCATGAAAACATTAAATATCTACAATGAACGCGTGATTGTTGGTAGACTTCTATTCAGTTTTTATTTTATCACACTACTTTTCCGCTTTTTTCAGCAGGTAACTCCTTCTCAAATGTTGCAACCTGTATTATACCGTTATAATTTTGATTACACATACTGGTTATTCGATATAATAGGCGTTTACCGGTATGTTGTTCAATCAGCAACAGGCAGCATGTTATTTGACATGGCGCTATTTACAAGTTGCATGCTTTGTATTATTTATCCGTTGAAGAATCTTTGGGCCATACTTTTCGGTATTTTGTTTTTTGTTTATGTAATTTGTTACAATGCATTCATTGTGCACCACGCCCATCCCCTTGCGTTAATGACATTGGCAACTCTACCATTTTTTTTCAAACAATTGGTTCTCTGGCGTTTTTTATGGGAAGGTTTCCGCTATTACGTTTGCTATGCCTATTTCATTTCATTCATATGGAAAGCCTTTATCGGTAAATCATTACTATACTGGAACATGGGGATACATTCTACGAAGGAAAACTTGGTGATGTATCTTTATCATTATCCTGAAACACTTCTGGCAGATATCTACCGTTTTTTTATTGCTCATCCAATATTATTGAACTTAGGGCTTATAATTGTATTTGTTCTTGAAGGACTAATGATCATTGGTTTTATTACAAAGCGTTTTGATTATCTTTTAATATGGATACCCATAATAGTTCATGTATCAACCTATTTCTTTTCTGATGTTTATTTTGCAGAGATGTTGGTTGGGATTCTGGCATTTTTACATTCTAGCCATTATATTCAGATTGCCAATAAGTTTCCCCTTTTGAAGTTAACCTAAAGCAATGCAGTCTTACATTTTTTAGAAAACCATTATTATTCAGATGGAAGATTCAATTACCAAAATTAAGCAAGCAAAAAGTCCTTTTATAAAAAGGAGTGGCTGGCTCTTTCTGGCTAAGCTGCTTCCAGCCGTAACTTTTTTGATTGTTTCAATTTTATATTCCAGGCAACTTTCTCATGATTTATATGGAATATTTCAGATGGTATGGATGTTGACAAATGTTAGTGTAGTCTTGCTTGGATTTGGTATATATTCTGTGTTGCTATCATCCGGATTCCAAGCAACCACAAAGCTACTAAAAGAGAATCTTGGTAAGTTCACAGGATTTTATCTTTTATTGTTTGTTATTGTAACTCTTCTTATAAAAAGTTCGTTGTCAGATCAATCGGATTTATTGTTGTTTTTAGTTTTATCTGTAATCATTATACATACCGTCAGTTATATTTATGAAGCTGTTTTATTGAGTTTGAGTAATGAAATTTCTATTTTCCTGAATAATCTTCTTTATGCCTTCCTTTATCTCGTTTGGCATCTATATATTTTATATGAAAAATTTGAAATTCTTTATTTGTTTATCGGACTTACTGCAATTGGTTTATTGCGTCTTTTGATATATTTCGTATTGGTAAAAAAAGCAATTCTTAAAGCAGAAAGTGGTTCAATCACTTTGCAACATTGGTTCTTTATTGGATTAAATGAAGTGATTGGTGTGGTCGCAAAATGGCTTGATAAATTATTGCTGATCTATTTTCTTGCTCCTGCGGAGTTTGCTATTTTCTTTAATGGGTCCATAGAAATTCCCTTGTTTGGTATTATTATTAGTGTAATTGGAAGTATAATGTTAGTTGAGATTGCTAAAAACCTTACACAAAAAGAAAAAGTTATTCAAAAGTTCAGAGAATCCTTTCTTTTACTTTCAAATATTGTCTTTCCGCTATTTTGGTTTTTCTTTTATTTTGGAGCAGAAGTATTTCATGTTGTTTTTAACCATCGATATGATGCTTCCATACCTATTTTTAGTTTAGCTATTTTCATTATACCTGTGCGTGTTACACATTATGCGTCTATTTTGCAATGCTACCATAAGGGCCAAATTATTGTTATGGGTTCTCTACTAGATATTTTGATTGCATTAGCATTAATGCCAGTATTTTATTTTTTGATGGGTATCAAAGGAATAGCACTTGCAATTGTAATATCTACTTATATTCAGTCTGTATTTTATTTGCATCATTCCGCTCGGGCATTGCAGACAAAAATCTATGCGCTTTTACCAATAAAATCTTTAGTTTCCAGATTTTTGTTTTTTTTCTTCTTAATTGGAATTTTCAGCTATTTACTTCAAAACAAAAATGATTTGGAAACACTAATTTATTCAATGCTATTGGTTTCAATAACAATAACACTCAGCTTATATTTTTACTTTATAGATCATAAACTACTGCATTTGAACATATTTAGAAGTAAAGCCAAAACTTAAATGCATTCAGATTTCATGAAAATTTTCCGCCATATGTAATAAGCATTAATAAAAACATGAATTGGAACAAAACTCATAGCTTTCAATACATGTAAGTCACTTTTCAGAGAAGCTACTAATAAAAACTCAGGTAAGATTAGGCCGACAATAATAATTGATTGTCTCAAAAACGGCAGCAAATATCTAATTGTTGAAAGCATTTTTTCATGCAAACAACATTGTACGCAGGTGTATAGGGAAAGCCATATGATTTATCATAAAGCCAGTTCCATAATAATTACAACCAGCTTTTTCGTCCTATTGGGTAAATTAGTTTACTATTGATTATCACCCGGAGTTGTCAAAAGCAAAGTAGCAGTTGGTTCTTCCGGGTGATAATCAGAAAATATGCAAGCGTTAATCCGATGACTTTAATGATTTGATGATCTCCAAAAATTCAGGTGCAGATAAAGAGGCGCCACCAACAAGCCCACCATCTACATCAGGCGAGCTAAAAATTTCAGCTGCATTACCAGCTTTCACACTTCCTCCGTATAAAATTGATAAAGCATCTGCAGTTGCTGGCCCCCACTTACTTGCAATAACAGAACGTAAATGCTGGTGCATTTCTTGTGCCTGTTCTGTGCTGGCCGTTTTGCCGGTACCAATGGCCCAAATAGGTTCATAGGCTATTACAATTTTCCTTACCTGCTCCTCTGAAAGATGAAAAAGGGATTCTTCCAGTTGTTTTTGTACATACTCGTTTTGCGTATTTGCTTCCCTTATATCAAGTGCTTCTCCACAGCAGAAGATTGGTGTGATACCATTTTCAAGACAAACATCCACTTTTCGAGCCAGCATTTCTGCGTTTTCAGAAAAGTATTCCCTTCTTTCGCTATGGCCTACAATACAATATTTAATACCGATAGACTGCAGCATTTCTGCAGAAGTTTCGCCGGTGTAAGCACCTGATTTTTTATGAGAGCAGTTTTGCGCAGCAATAAAATAGGCTCCCTCATCGGCTACTTCGCTATTGGCCATGATCAGGTAAGGAAAAGGCACTGCAAAGATTACTTCTTGGTTGTCTTCCAGTTTAATGTCGTCGCTTAATATTTCGTTCAAAAGTTTTTCTGCCTGCTGATAGGTCAGGTTCATTTTCCAATTGGCGGCGGCAATTTGTTTACGCATAATAGTTTTAATGGGTTATTTCTCTTTTTAAAATAATTATCAATGTGCGTGAACCACCTTGATAAAGGTTGGTATCGTTCATACTTACCACTTCCCAGCCTTTTCGGCCCATTTCGTTTAATTTGGCAGTTAGTGCTGCAAAATCAACTTTGCCTCCAAAGAATCCTTTGGTAGGTACATCCAAAACTGTATATTCAAATTGGGTCATAGCGGTTAATAATGATCAAAGATATGGCTCAAAATATAACTTTCATTGTCCGTTATTGTTTCATTTTTAAGCGCCTTCCAGGCGCTAATATGCACTAGCGCCTTATCCAATTCATATCTTTTTATGCCTTCTGAACCCCATGAGAAATTGGGAATATAGCGCGGTGTAAGGCCATTGCCAAACACATTGCAGCAAACACCTATCACCGTGCCGGTATTAATAGACGTATTAATAGCAGTGCGGGTATAGTCGCCCATAATTACCCCACATTTCAGGCCCGCATTGTTCAGTCCTGATGGCGAGTAGACCATAACATCCGATGCATTGTTTTTTAAATTGGAGTTAGAGGTGCCGGCTCCCATATTGCACCACTCGCCTACCACAGAATCGCCCAGGTAACCGTCGTGCGCTTTGTTGGAGTAGCCAAATAGCACACTGTTCTTTACCTCGCCACCCACTGTGCAAAAGGGGCCTACTGTGGTAGCGCCATAAATTCGTGTACCCATTTTTACGGTGGCGCCTTCACCGATGGATACCGGGCCGCGCAAGCAGCTGCCTTCCATCAGCGTTGCGTTTTTTGCAATGAAAATGGTTCCTTCGGTAGCGTTTAATATACAATGTTCCACCACAGCACCTTTCTCAATAAAAACCCTTCCGGGGTTGATAACCTTGTTGGAATTGGGTATGCTTGCTTTTTTACTTACTTTTTTGAGCAGTTCAAAATCCGATTCAATAGCCCAGGCATTGAGCTTGAAAATATCCCATGGAAACTTAATTTCTTTGATTTCTTCTTTCAATTCAAGTGCTTTGGTCACTTTTATTCGGTTGACGTCTTCCACCTGCTTGCCCGATATGCAGTACACAAGGGTTTCCCGGCCGGGTATGGAAATAAATTCGCCTGGCTTTAGTTTTTTGATCTTCTTTACCAAGTTAGGCGTTGGCAGTATATTGCCATGAATCAGGTAAATAATGTCTTCACCAATGCTTTCATCAATGGCAATGGCACGGTCCAGGTCTTTATAGTCGCCCTCCTGTTTGTCAAAAGAAGGAAGTCCAAGATGTCGCTCCCACTTTTCGCGGATGGTTAATATGCCGATCCTGATATCTTGTATCTGCCTTGTCAGTGTAAATGGAAACAAATTTTCCGGGCCGCAAAACTCTTCCGTAAAAACAATCTTTTTCATACCTGCCTGTTACCGTTAGGTATAAAAATAAAAAAATCCCGCCTAAAGCGGGATATGATAAATATCAAACAGCTGCAAGAATTACTTCTTGGCGTATTTCTTTTTAAACTTATCGATACGGCCGGCGGTATCAACCAATACGTTTTTACCGGTAAAGAACGGGTGAGAAGTATTGGAAATCTCCAGCTTAATCAGCGGGTACTCGTTTCCATCTTCCCATTTAACAGTTTCTTTTGTAGCGGCTGTTGAGCGGCTTAAAAAAGCGTGACCATTACTCATATCTTTAAACACAACGTAACGGTAATTTGCTGGATGAAGATCTTTTTTCATGCTAAATAAATTATTAAAACGGCGGCAATTTTTTTACTACGAAGCCGCAAAGGTAAAACAAATAATGTTTTCTACCAAAATGCGGAGTTGTTAATTTTTTAGCTGCGCATATTTATATACTGTAGGGGGATTCCCAGGTCTGCCGTTTTGCAGTGCTGTATAACTGCTTGTAAATCATCAATTTTCTTAGCCGTCACGCGCACCAGGTCATCCATAATAGCGGCCTGCACCTTTAGGCCCGAATCTTTAATAGTCTTTACCACTTTTTTGGCGTCTTCCTGCTTCAGGCCGTTTTGCACCGGCACTTCTTTTTTATACACCTTACCACTCACCTGCCCTTCTTTCGAAAAATCAAAGGCTTGCGGATCAATGCCCTGCTTCATGCCGCGGCTCAGCAGCACATCGGTCAGCTGGTTCATTTTCATATCGCTGTCAGTTTCCAACTTTATTTTCGATTCTTTCTTATCCAGTTCCATCACAATGTGCGAACCTTTAAAGTCGAAACGGTTTTCCAGTTCCTTACGCGTTACGTTCACGGCATTGTCCAGCGCCTGCAGGTCTACTTTACTTACAATATCAAATGAAGGCATAGCTAATCTAAAGTTTTGAGTTTATGGATTAAAGTTAAGGATTTGGTTGATGCTGCGGATTCGAAAACGTCTGTTTTTCCTTTTATGAATTGTCAATGGTGAATAATGCACTAATTACCAAAAACGTCTCTTTTTCCTTTTAAATAAGGAGATGCCGAAACAAGTTCGGCATGACAGTTCTAGTTTCATCAAGACTTTACAAAATAACTTTTGATAAAAAATTTCTAACAAGACTGATGATTTTTCACAAAAAGTCTTTTTTCCCTTTTACATTTTTCATTTGCATTTTTTAAACGTCTCTTTTTCCTTTTAACTTAAGCATTGAACATTGAAGCATTTTCCTTACTTCTATATTCAACATTCCTAGTTCCTTGTTCAATATTCGTAACCTCTCTTTTTCCTTTTAAAATAAAAAGGCCCTCCTAGAAAGGAAGGCCGGCATACACATGAGAAAATATAAGTTTATTGACCTACGCGGCTTTGTTCTTCTTGTGAACTAGAAGTTCTGCGGCGCGGTGCTGTTTGTCCATTTTGTTTGCCAAAACGATAAGTAAAGGTGGCGGTTACAGCCCTGAAATCGTTGCGGCTATGAAAGGTCATATCAATGCCATCGTATTTTAGTGAACCTTTGTATTGCTGCCAGGCAAACGGGTCGCGGATGTTGAGGCGCACCGTGCCTTTGCCATTGATGATTTGCTTTTGCGCACCCAGGCTCAATTGATAAATGGGTTCCAGTATAGCCAGATCGTCTATACCACGGTGGCGGTAAAAGCCACTCAGCTCGGCCGAAAAACCTTTGGCAATAGTGAATGTATTGGTCATGTTAGCTGAGAAAGAAGTGGTGTTTACGTCAATAGGTTCTGCATTGTAAAAGCCTTTATAATGGTTGTTGAAAACGTTTGCAAAAACATTCATGTTCCACCAATTGGCCACTTTTACCGGCACGGTTACAGCAAGGCTGATGTTTTTCAGTTGCGCAACGTTATCATAGGTATTGAACATTTTAATGCCTTCCGGTTTTACGATCTGTGCTATTACATCATCAGTTGTATTATAGGCGAACGTAGTGATGTATTTGTTCTTATAAGAATGACTCAACTCAATATTGTGTGCGTATTGCGGGCGCAGGTAAGGATTACCTTTTTGAAACACCAGCGAATCGGCAAAGAAAATAAACGGATTCAGCATCTGGTAGTCGGGCCGGCGGATGCGTTTGCTGTAAGAAAGCGTCAGGTTGTTGGTTTTGTTTACCGCGTAGCTGACAAATGCTGTCGGGAACAGGTTAGTGGTATCGCGCTTAAAGGTTTCGCCGGTTTTCAGCTGGTTGCCGGTAGCATTGGTGTTTTCTATACGCAGTCCGCCCTGCAGGCTCCATTTGCCCCACTGCCTGTTCAGGTTAACATATGCTGCATTGATGTTTTCTTCATATATAAAATGGTTGGAGCGGTCATCATCATACCACTGTCCGTTCATCATCTTGGTATACACAACCGAGTGGTCATTTTTTACATAGCTGCTTTTTACACCTGCTTCCAGTTTTCCCCATTTGAACGGCTGCATGTAATCGCTTTTAAAAGAAACGATCTGAATGTTGGAGGGCAGGTCGCCACGTAGGTTGATCTTGCCGCCCGACTGACCAAATTTATCAAAAGGAATTGTTTCCAGCATCATATCCGAGTAGCGGTCGTAAGCCAGGTAATCCACATCTGCTGTCAGCTCGCGGCCGGTTGTGTCAAACTGATGGCGCCAGTTAATGTTACCGGAAAAGTTTTTGAACGAAATATTATTTTCTGTTACTGAGTTCATACCCGAAAGGATGTTGCCGTTACCATCTTTAATGAAGGTTTCAGTGGTTGGCCTTGGGTTGCCATCAAAAGAAAAAGCAGATGCCGTAATGCCAAACGTATTCTTTTTATCGGCGTACCAATCCATTCCCAATTTCAATGTATGGTTCATACCTTTAAACTTAAAGCGGATCATTTGCTCAGTGCTGCTTAGCAAATCGCCGGTTGATTCATCGTAAAATTTGCGGCGTATATCCTGCTGGTTGCGGCCTTTAAAGAAGTTAGGATTGTAGTTGCCAAAGAAGTTTACCTTGTTTTTTCTATAATTGAAGTTGAAGCTGTTTTGCGATTTGGGAATATAATGTGTTTGGCCTTCGGCAGTAAAAATGCTGGTAGTAGCTCCCACCATAATATTGCCATTAAAACCTGCCGTTTTGCTTTTCTTGGTTTTGATATTGATGACACCCGAGTTGCCTTCTGCATCGTATTTTGATGAGGGATTGGTCATGATCTCTATCTGGTCAAGTGCAGAAGCCGGCATGTTTTTCAGCATATTGGCCAGGTCGGCGGCAGAGAGGTAAGTAGGTTTATTGTCAATTAAAATAATAACCCCTTGTTTTCCTTTTAAGCTGATGGCACCTTCGCTGCTGACCATCACACCAGGCGATTTTTCCAGCAGTTCCAGCGCCGTAGAACCTGCGCTGGTAGGCGTTGCTTCAACATTTACAACAGTCTTGTCAATCTTGGTTTCTATAAACGGTCTTTTGGCTTGAACCGTAACGCCTGCCATGCTGCTCACAGTTGGTGCCAGGGCTATAGCCTGCAGGTTCAATTCTTGACCGTTTGCAATACTAAATGAATTTGAAAACGATTTGGTATAACCAACAGAAGAATAGCTGATGATATAACTGCCATCTTTAACGCTGATAAAACTGTATTGACCGTTCTTATCTGATACCGCTGCCTTTACCAAAGCAGAATCCGAAGCGGATAAAAGCGATACGGTGGCAGCATTAAAACCTTTTCCTGTTTCATCTTTTACGGTTCCGGAAATTTTTCCGGAAGGTTGTGCAAATGCAGCAGTGGCAAGGGTTGCGCTCAGGAGTAAACTAAATAACTTTCTCATTTCTTTGTTGTGTTTCGGTTGGTTTTGTAAAGGTGTAGCAAATATGAAACGTCTTAAATTCCTTTTGTAATGAAATGTGATAAAACACGTATTATTTGTTTCGAAGGGTGCATTAAACTTATCAATACACCAGTGGTAATTATGCTTTATGAATGTTGAAACAGTTAAAAAAGCGTTTTAAAAAAAGTTGTTTCTCGCCCTCTTTGTTATTTTAAAAAACGTCTCTATTTGCTTTTACATTTAAAAGGAAATAGAGACGTTTTTGAAAAGTGCACCAGGTTTATTTTAAAAGGGAAAAGAGGTGTTTTGTTTTTTAATTACCGCCGGCATTTACACGGTTGGTCTCGTCATCGGCACCGCCAATTTTACGCCTTGGCTGAGCGCCTTTGATGGGTTTGCCAAAACGGTAAGTAAAGGCCAGGTTCAACACGCGGGTATCACGGCGGTTAGAGAAGTAAGCTTCTGTATTGCTAAAGTTGATGTCGCCCTGTGGAAAGTTGGTATACAACAGGTCGCGCACACTTAGTTTTACAGAACCTTTATTTTTCAGCACC
>CBDTUH010000037.1:0-16091 GCA_965363375.1 uncultured bacterium | reverse complement strand
CCCGCCAATATTGCTTTCCAAAACCACTCCTTCGTAAATGGGTACATCATAGCCATAAGCTTCCTTTAGCAGCAGTGGCGCAAACGGGTCGTTAGCCCAAAGCAGATCGTGGTTGCCAAATATTTTAATAAAGGCATTGGTAGGAATAAATTTTCGTTCTTTTTCAAATGAAGGCTTCTGGTGTTTTAGCACCGAACTCGTAGTGTTTTCCCACAATTCTTCGCTATCGCCCAGCGATATAAAATGATAGCCCTGCTGGTAGTAATAATCAAGCGCATCTAAATAGTTGGGCTCGCAAATAACAAAATCATCGGCGCCATTGCGGCGGCCTTTGTGCTGGTCGGAAAAGATGATGAACTTACCTGTGGCTATATCAAATGGAATCAGCAAACCTTTTTTGGTATCGCCATTGCATATGGCATGAAACAGCTCCGTAAGTGCTGTAAACACGCGCTCTTTATCCGGCCGCGAGCTATAGCGGTTGGTAAGCCACAGCACGGGCTTCAGTAAAATTTTCTGCAGCAAGCGGCGCATTACTGTACGGCAATCATACTGATTTCAACATTCACAAACCTGGGCAGGGCCGATACCTGCACGGTTTCGCGCGCAGGGAAATCGCCTTCAAAATATTTGCCGTACACTTCGTTGATTTCGCTGAAGCGGTTCATGTCGGTTATAAAAATGGTGGTTTTTACCACATTGCTAAACTTCAGCCCGGCCGCGTCCAGTATGGCTTTCAGGTTGTGCATTACCTGGTGCGTTTCTTCTTGCACATCCCTATTTTTCATATTACCACTAGCGGGGTCAATGCAAATTTGCCCGGAGATGTATAATGTGCCATTCACCATTACGGCCTGGTTGTAAGGTCCGATGGGTGCGGGTGCAGAAGGTGTATTGATGATCTTTTTTTCCATACTGTTTTTTTATTTACCAGCAACGAATTTATTGGTAAGCCTTTTCTTGCAAAAAATAGATTTATGCAAGTTGTTGTGCTTGGTAATGATGAGTCAAAAAATGAGCTGCTACAAGATACGGCTAACAGTGCAGAACTGGTGTGGGTAGCTGATGTAGAATCTTTTTTACACTACCCAGCCGCGGATGCGTTTATTGACTTGTTGTACGACAACAGTGAAAGCCGTAAAAGCATTTTAAGACGTTTACCTGCGCCAGTGCTTATCAACAGCGTTATTTACACTTTAGCCGAAACTGACGATACGTTTATACGCATTAATGGCTGGCCCACTTTTTTAAATGGAAAAACAATAGAAGCAGCTTGCCTGCAAGAAGAAAAAAAGGAGCAAGTAGAAAAGGCTGTGCGCCATTTGGGTAAAGAAGTGGAATGGTTGCAAGATGTGCCGGGATTTGTTACACCGCGCGTGGTAAGCATGATTGTAAACGAAGCTTTTTTGGCGCTGGAAGAAGGTGTGAGCACGCCGGAAGAAATTGATACTGCCATGAAGCTGGGCACCGCCTACCCTTATGGCCCTTTTGAATGGAGTAAAAAAATTGGCCTACAAAATATTGCTACACTCCTGCAAACATTAAGTACTACACAACCGCGTTATACTCCCGCACCGTTACTGCTGCACGAAGTAAATAAGACTATTTAATGGTACAGAGTTCGGCCCAGCGCGTGGTGTAGCGCGGTGAATGAAATTCTTTGCGCATCTTCCAGTTGCGCTTGGTACCCGAGGATGCAAATTTTACCACATCATCGCGCATACCAAAATTGATGTTGTCTACCATCTCCATCAGGTAGCGGCCAATGCCTTTTTGCGGCACAAACAGATTTCCCTGTATAGAATCATCAGGCACTAAACCGCTTAGTATCACGCCTGCTTTTTTGTACACTTTTCCTTTTTCAAATAGCTGCGCTGCCAGTTGCACGGCAGGTTTTATCAGTTCGTTGGTGCACGAAGTAGCATTGGGTAAAAGAACGGAGCGGGTAACCGATAAGCCGTGATTGTATTGGCCATTGAGGCTTTTGGGCGGCTGCGCTACCAGCAGTACACTAAGCACAGAGGCCGCACCGTGCTGACGCCGCAACTTTTCCGCCGCGCGAGTAGCATACGTAGCTACGGCTTCCTGTATATCTTTCAGCTCGGTTACGTTGTGGCCGAACATGCGCGTGGTGGCAATCATTTTTTTGGTCACCAGTTCTTCTTTCATCTCAATAGAAGGCTCGCCGCGCAACTCTTTTATTAGCCGCACACCCACCACGCCGCCCAGGTTTTTGCGCGCCCATTCTACATCCATATTGCGCAGGCGCCAAGCCGTATCAATGCCCCAGCTGCACAACTTATCGGCATAGCGGCTGCCCACGCCCCACACATCTTTCACGCCTGTTTGTTGCAAAGCATTTCTTATCTCATCTTCTGTCGTAAGCAGTGTAATGCAGCCGGTGGCCTTTTTGTTTTTTTTAGCGATGCGGTTGGCCAGCTTGCTCAACGTTTTGGTGGGTGCAATGCCTACGGAAACTTTTACGCCGGTCCATTGTTCGGTGGTTTCTTTTACGGCAACGGCAATCTCTTTTAAATCTTTTTGCGGAAACTCGGCCAGGTTGATAAAGGCTTCGTCTACCGAGTAGGCTTCTACATTGTGTGTACCCACTACGCTTTTCAGCGCTTCCATCACGCGCCAGCTCATGTCGCCATACAAATTGTAATTGGATGAAAAAACTTCTACATTGTTGCGCTCAATTATGTCGCGCGCCAAAAAGTAAGGGCCGGCCATGTCCACACCCAGCGCTTTGGCTTCGTCGGTGCGGGCAATAATGCAGCCATCGTTGTTGCTCAAAACCACTACCGGCTTCTTTTCCAGCTCGGGGCGGAACACACGCTCGCAGGAGCAATAAAACGAATTACAATCCACAATGCCTATCATACAAAAATGGGTTGTTACAAAAATAACAATACTAAATTATTTAGCATTTTCTACTTATGCACATTACCGAAATGATGCCAAAAGCAAGTTTATAGTTTGTAGTTTTTAGTTTATAGTTTATAGTTGTTAGGTCAAAACGTCTGTTTTTCCTTTTAAAGCTCTCAATCATTGAAACGTTCGAATGTCAACACATTATCGCTTTTTGAAACAGTTATTATATCGTGATCATATACATAACCTTCACGCAGTTTCTGATAGGTTTCCCTGACGATGTTGTCTCCGATTTTGTAATCTTTAGTGACTTTGGGTGTAATAGTGCTTTTAACTTTTGATGGCAGATAATAACTTTCCGATACACTGCCGATATAGTAGGGAGAATTTGTCAATTTCTTAATAATCCTTTCTTTATCAGCAGTGGTTATTTCCAATTCAAACTTCTGATACAGGTCTGAAAAGCCTGTTATGTGATTGGTTTTGATTTTAAATTGATCATGTAATACAATCTCATTATCCTGCAAGAAAGTTTTTGCATCTGATTTAAAGAAAAAGTAATCTTCCAACTCAAAGGAAAGCACCGGCAACATTGCCAATATGCCAAACACAACCAATGATATTCTTGCGGCCTTTTTAAAGCGCAGGTTTATTAGTGCCCAGTAGCTTACAAATACAACGCAAAAAAAATAAAAGCAGTATTATAAGAAACGCTCCCCAATAACCCATTTCGGAAGTAAAAGACAGAATAACAAGTAAAGACAAGGTAATGGATACGGTAATACCCAATTGCTTTTTACCCAATCGGTAAGGCAACCAAAAACACAATCCAATCAGCAGGGAGAAAATAAGGATTAAAATAAAATTAAACATCCACAACTATTGTTTTGAGTTTTGCAAAACGTCTGTTTTTCCTTTTGTGTGTATTGGCATTCGCAATAACCTATTTCAAAATAAACTTAACGCTGATGTTGGTGGCTACTTTTATTTTTTCAAATTCAATTTTGGGTTGCTGCACACTGGCAACGCCTCTTACTGAATAACCTGTTATTACTACTTCTTCTAACTGAGCTCTTGAGTTGTTATTGTTGAAATTATAAACTTCCGTATCGGCAATATGAATGGCCGGGCCGATATTTTGGCCTAAAGGTTTTACCAGTGCCTGTGCACGCTCTTTTGCATTTTCCATAGCCTTGCTGCGGATGCCATTTTTTAATTGCCCTATACGCGAATGGCTCACCCGCTCTATCGATGTGTTGGAAATGCCCAGCTCTTCCAGCTGCACAAATACTTTACTGGCCATTGCCGCATCGCCAACCTTTAAAGTATAGTGTTTTGTTTTCAGCACATCCTTACTTTTTAAAAAGTAAAACTTGAAGTTGCTGGCCATATCGCTGGCGGTAAGTGCTTCTTCGGTGTTGATGCCTAACGCTTTTAACGCCGCTACCATTTTGGCTTCCAGTTCTTCTACCGGTATACGATCTCGCGTGTCTTTTTCGGTGATGATGATGCGGATGAAAATTTCATCGGGCGTGACCAGTGTGTCGGCACTGCCGGTTACTTCAATATGCGGCTGGTCGATAAAGTTTTTGGTTTGTGCGCCGGCTGTTGCAGCAGCTACTAATAACAATAAAGCGAGTTGTATTTTTTTCATAAAGCAGGTTTTAAAATGTAAAAGGAAAAAGAGACGTTTTTAGTGCAAACTAATCACACGTGTGAGCTGCCACTGCCCGTTTTTGTTTTGCCAGGTGTGTACAAATTTGGAGAAGCGGCTGGGGCCGGCTTCTGCCTCCTGGTTGTTGAAAAAACGATGCGCACCCATCTGCACAGCGCCGTAGCCCGGTATAGGATACACTTCAATACTGCCCCGCAAAAGCTCGCGCGTTACCTTGCCACAAATGTTGGCTTTGAGGCTTTGCATCAGTCCTTGCTTGGAGGTGCTGAGGCCGCCGCGGTCGTGGTAAAATTCGATGCTGTCGGAAAAAAGCGAAGCCATTACATCGAGCTTGCAATGGTTGTAGGCATCAAAAAACAAGGAGTCGAGCCGCGCAATGGTGTTGTGCAGTTCTTGCGACTCGGGCTTGTACGGCGGTACGCCTGAGGGCTGCACTTGCTGCGCGCCCGCGCACGCAAAAAGAAGAATAGCACACAAAATAAAGAGGAAGCCTTTTATCATAAAGCAGTTGGTTTGAGATGGCAATAAAGCCGAATTGTTATTACCTAAATTACAAATCTTTGTGGTTGCAAATTTTAATGTAATGGTTGAATTAAAGAATCCGTTAAAACGTCTCCATTTCCTTTTGGCTCAATAGCGATAAAGCCGTACAAGTGAGTGACACAAGAGAAGCTAAATAGTAGTACAAAAGCCGGTAACAAAAACGTCTTTATTTCCTTTTAACTTATAACGTGTGCGCAGATAGTTTTGCATCCGATTTTTTATTTTACAGCTCTCAATTTTGCATTTAAAAAAAACGTCTCGTTTTCCTTTTACCAGCTTTGGCATAAAAATGTTTATGTATAGCAAAACTGACCACATGAAACCATTAGCAATTATAATAGCATTGGCGCTTTTAAGCTGCAACAACACCAGCGAAACCACCCGCACAGAAATAAAGCCAACAACCGATACGGCGCAGCGGGCTGCGGATAGCCTTGCGCAAAGCAGCACCGGCGCACAGGCAGCCTGCTACCTGGCTGTGGACGACCGCGATACCATACGCCTACAGTTAACCATTAACGACAGCCTGGTTAGCGGCAAAATGCAGTACGATAATTACCAGGTGGATGGCAATATTGGCACCGTGCAGGCCTTAAAGCAGGGCGGGCGCATCAGCGGGCATTTTACTTTTTTTGCGGAAGGCATGTGGTCGGTGCGCGAAATTATTTTTGAGGAGCGCAACGGACAACTGCTGCAGGCCAGCACCAACAACATGAGTTACGGAAAAGATACCATGCGGTTTACCAATACCCAAAACCTGGCCTTTGACGAAGACCGTCCTTTTAAGCCCGTACCCTGCAGCACGCTGCAGTTTCCCCAACTGCCGCCCCAAAACGTCTCCAGTTCGTTTTAAAACCGGCAGCCCCTCTGGCAACCTTTTTGCAAAAAGTACCGGTAAAGATTTTATATGAACTTGAAAAGGGTATTTGGGGTAATATTGACCGTATTAGGAATTGTAGGGCTTATTTATGCAGCCATGGTGTTTATGGATGCCGAAGGCACTGAGGCTCAGATCAAAACCCTGCTGGTGTACGGTATTTTGGGTGCCGTGTTCTTTTTTACCGGTATTGGCCTTATCCGCAATACGCAAGACGATTCCCGACCACCCATCAGCTAAGTATTTACCATTAATAAACCTTTCGCACCATTTAACACTTGTTAACTTTAGACAGGTTTTTAGCAACTGTACATTTGCGGCACAAAACCTGTTTTATGAGAAAACTGCACTTACTGGCGGTGGCCCTTCTGGCATCGCTGGCACCATTCGCCCAAAATATCACCGGCATTATTAAAGACGATGGCGGCAAGCCTGTAAATGGCGCTACCGTATCACTTTTGCTGCCCAAAGACTCCTCGGTGATAAAGCTGGCTGTAACCAAAGAAGACGGCCGCTTCCGCTTTTCTGATTTTAAGAAAGGTGATTACTTGCTGAGTGCCTCTTACGTAGGCTTTGTGCCCACCTATACATCCGGCTTTAGTGTGGATGGTGCCGATGTAGCCATACCGCCCATCAGCCTTACCAAAGCCACCGGCGAACTGAAAGGTGTAACTGTTACAGCCCGCAAACCTATAGTAGAAGTAAAAGCCGATAAAACCATATTAAACGTGGAAGGCACCATTAACGCCACCGGCTCCGATGCACTGGAGCTGCTGCGCAAGTCGCCGGGCGTGGTGGTAGATAAAGATGAGAACCTGAGCCTGAGCGGCAAAAACGGTGTGCAGGTGTTTATAGATGGCAAACCCTCGCCACTTACCGGCGCCGACCTGGCCGCTTACCTCAAATCCATGCAGGCATCGCAGATAGAAGCCATAGAGCTGATTACCAATCCATCGGCCAAATACGAAGCGGCAGGCAATGCTGGCATCATCAACATCCGGCTTAAAAGAAATAAATCTTTTGGCTCCAACGGTTCTGTTAATGCGGGCTGGAACATTGGCACTTATGCCAAGTATAACACCGGCGCTGCCTGGAACTACCGCAACAAAAAAATAAACCTGTTCAGCAATTACAATTACAACCGCAGCAAAAACCAGAACTTCTTTAACCTATACCGCACTACCGATGTGGATACCTCGTTCAACCAGCGCAGCATTTCGCTTTCGCGCAACGAGTCGCACGGGTTTAAGGCCGGTATGGATTATTATGCGGACAGCCGCAACACCTTTGGTGTGATGGTAAACGGCAATATGGGCGAAAATGAAAATACAACCCGGAACCGTACCGAAATAGCCTACCTGCCCACGTCCACTATCGACAGGCTGCTGCTGGCCAACAACCGCAACAAAGGTGACCGTAAAAACCTGAATTTTAATGCCAACTACCGCTTTGCCGATACCAGTGGACATGAGCTGAACATAGATGCCGACTATGGCCTGTACCGTAACAACAACAACCAGCTGCAACCCAACAACATTTACAATGCCACCGGCAACGACCTGAAGGAAACCGAAACCTACAACATGATTACGCCATCGGACATTGATATCTACTCTATCAAAGCCGATTATGAGCAGAATTTTAAAAAGGGAAAATTGGGAATTGGTACTAAAATTTCGTTAGTAGAAAGCGACAACACGTTTCAGCGCTTCAACAGCATTGGCAACGGCAACGGCAATGGAAAGCTGGAAGACAACAACAACAATTTTAAATACACCGAAAACATCAACGCGCTGTATGTAAACTACAACAGGCAGTACAAAGGCTTTATGGTGCAGGCTGGTGTACGTATGGAGAACACCCATTCAAAAGGCCGCTCCATAGGTTTCCGCTGGGATTATGACGACGCGCAGAAATTGTTTATCGACTCCTCGCTCGACAGAAGCTATACCGACTTTTTCCCTAGCGCCGCCATTACGTTCAATAAAAACCCAATGAGCCAATGGAACCTTACCTTCAGCAGCCGAATAGACCGGCCGGGCTACCAGAACCTGAACCCCTTTGAGTTCAACCTGGATAAATACACCTTTCAGCGTGGCAACACCGAGCTACGCCCGCAGTACACCAAAAGCTTTGGCCTGACGCATACCTACAAGTACAAGCTGAACACAGCGGTCAACTACAGCCATGTAAGCGATGTGTTTTCTATTGTGCCCGATAATGAAGGCTCGAAAGGTTTTATCATGACCAAAAACGTAGCCACGCAGGATATTGTAAGCCTTAACGTCAGCATGCCGTTCCAATACAAATGGTATAGCATTTTTGCAAACCTCAACGCCTACTACTCGCACTTTAAAGGCGATATCGGCAAAGGCAACAAGGTAGACCTGGATGTGGTTTCTTTTAACCTGTATGCGCAGCAAACCTTTAAGCTGGGCAAAACCACCACTGCCGAAATCAGCTCTTTTTACAATGCACCATCTGTATGGCAGGGCACTTTAGAAAGCAAAGAAATGTGGGGTATAGATGTTGGCCTGCAGCAAACCATCTTAAAAGGAAAAGCAACGGTTAAGGCCAGCGTGTCGGATATTTTTAAAACCATGCAGTGGGCAGGTAAAAGCAATGTAACCGGCCAGTTGCTGCAAGTAAATGGTGGCTGGGAAAGCCGCCAGTTCAGGCTGAACCTCGCCTACCGCTTTGGCAATAGCCAGGTAAAAGCAGCACGCCAGCGCAAAACCGGCTTGGAAGAAGAAACCAAGCGCACGCAAAGCAGCGGTGGCATTGGCCAGTAAAAAACATAGTGACATAAAAGTGTTTATCTTAGATGGGCCTGCAACAGGGCCCATCTTTTTTTATGCAAAAACGTCTCTTTTTCCTTTTAATGATAGCAATGGCCGCCTGCAACAGTAATACAACAAACAATACGACCACTTTACAGGAAGGCGCTACGGAAGGCTCGGTGCATGCCGGCGCTACCGACACTATTGTTACCGGTGCAAAACCTTTTGCGCTGGAGGGCTGCTATGAAATGACTATGAAAAAAGATTCAGCTTTTATGCAACTGCAATTGCAGGATTCAATCGTTAGCGGTACCCTCAACTTTCTTTTTTTTGAAAAAGACCGCAACATGGGTACGTTTACAGGTGTGCTGCGCGGCGACCGAATTTTAGCCGACTATACTTTTCAATCGGAAGGCCAAACATCGGTGCGCGAAATTGTTTTTAAAATAAAAGACGGCACCCTGCTGCATGGCTTTGGCGAGCTGAAGGAAGAGAAGGGTAAATTTATTTTTGAAAACGTGGATAATGTGCAGTATCAAACCGCCAATCCATTTATAAAAATAGCCTGCCCGTAATGTTTTACTGCCGTAGTTTTGCCAACTTAATTTGCTTGACTTGAGTTTAATCTTAAATATAGATACGGCGGTGCAATCGGCTTCCGTTTGCCTTTCAGAAAAAGGCAAAAGCCTGGCGGTGCTGGAAAACAGGGAGCCGCGCGACAGCGCCGCCTGGCTGCATGTGGCCATTCAGCAACTGATGCACCAGCAACAAGTGAAGTTGCAGCAGTTGAGCGCCATTGCCGTAAGTGCGGGGCCCGGCTCCTACACCGGCCTGCGCGTGGGCATGGCTACAGCCAAAGGCCTTTGCTATGCTCTGCAAAAACCACTGATTACCATCAGCACCCTGCAAATGATGGCATCGGCTGTTAAAAACCAGACTACCGATCTTATCTGCCCAATGATAGATGCACGGCGTATGGAAGTTTTTACCGCCGTTTTTGATCAAACATTAAACAAAGTGGTGCCTGCTACTGCCGTTATATTACAACCTGATACGTTTGCGGATCTTTTAAGCAACAACAGCATTACTTTCTCAGGCAACGGCGCGCCCAAGTTTGCAACAATCCTACAACATAAAAATGCTTTATTTATCGAAGTGGAAGCCAATGCAACACACCTGGCGGAGCTGGCACAAAAAAAGTTGACCACAAACAACTTTACGGATCTTGCCTATGCAGAACCTGCTTATGGCAAGGCATTTTTCAGCCCTGCACACAACAAATAATATATATGATATGTTATTTATACTGTAACGTATTAGGAATAAAGCAATAGAATATTACATTTGTGCATGCTTGAAATCGAAGTATCTATGAACGAAACACTTGAAAAGTCCACAGCCGTGGAAAAAGATCTGAAAATAGAATTGTTGCAGCTGAAAAAAGCCGCTCTTGTTTTACGTGCCATCAACCATAAACTGCGCCAGCAGATCATGAAGTTGATTCACCAGAAAGAAAAAATCACCGTTACGGAGATCTATGTAAAACTGCGCCTTGAGCAATCGGTGGCCTCTCAGCACCTGGCCATTTTGCGCAAAGCCGGCTTTGTAAACACCACCCGTGATGGCAAGTTTATCTACTACTCGGTAAACTATCAGCGCCTGGCCGATGTGCAAAAATTTGCCACCGACCTGCTGAAGTAAGCCCGCTGCCCCTTTGCGTGGCTTACTGTTACATTGGCTGTAAATGCTCTATTTTTGCGGCAAAGGATATCTATGTTTATAAAACAATTGTATACCGGCTGCATCAGCGAAGCCGCTTATTATATTGAAAGCAATGGGCAGGCCGCCGTGGTAGACCCGCTGCGCGATATTGATGCCTACCTGCAACTGGCTAAAGAACGCAACGCCAGCATCCAATACATTTTTGAAACGCACTTTCATGCCGACTTTGTGAGCGGCCATATAGACCTGGCAGGCGCCACCGGCGCCACCATTGTGTACGGCCCGGGCACGCAAACCTCCTTTCCCGTGCATGTAGCCAAAGATGGCGAAACATTTACGCTTGGCGATGTAACCATACAGGTGCTGCACACCCCCGGTCATACTTTGGAATCTTCCTGCTTTTTACTGAAAGATGAAACAGGTAAAGACCATTGTGTGTTTACCGGCGATACGCTTTTTGTAGGCGATGTGGGCCGGCCCGATCTGGCACAGAAAGGTGCCGACCTTACCATGAACGAGCTGGCCGGCATGCTGTATAACAGTTTACAAACCAAAATAGTACCGCTGGCTGATGATGTGATTGTATACCCCGCGCACGGCCCCGGCAGCGCCTGCGGCAAAGCTTTGGGGCCCAGCACCCACAGCACCATTGGCCAGGAAAAAGAGGGCAACTACGCACTCAAAGCTGAAAGCAAGGAAGCCTTTGTAAAAGCCGTAACCGAAGGGCTGAGCACGCCACCGCAATACTTCCCCATCAATGCTGAAATAAACAAAAAAGGTTACGAAAGCCTGGATGCCGTGCTGCAAAAAAGCCTGACGCCGCTGAGCGTGCAGCAGGTAAAACAAGGGCTGGAAGAAGACGCCATTTTGCTGGACACACGCCCCGCAGCGCAGTTTACACTTGGCTTTATTCCCGGTTCCATATTTATAGGGCTGGAAGGACGCTTTGCCGAGTGGGCGGGCAGCCTGCTGCCTTACAACAAACCCATTATGCTGGTAACCGAGCCCGGGCAGGAAAAAGAAACGATAGTCCGCCTGGCGCGCGTAGGCTTCAGCAAAGTGACGGGCTACCTCGATGGCGGCTACGAAGCCTGGCAAAAAAGCGGCGAAGAAACTGACATGATCATTGATGTGGAGGCCGACGAGCTGGCCATGGACATCCCTTTTGACGACAACCTGCTGGTGCTGGATGTGCGCAAGCAAACCGAGTTTGCCGATGGCCACGTGAAAGATGCCCTGAACATCCCGCTTTCCGATTTGATTGACCCGCTGAACATGTCGGCTATAGAAGAAGAGCACAATGTATATGTACACTGCGCCGGTGGCTACCGCAGCGTAATTGCCGCTTCGTTTTTAAAAAGGCAGGGCATTCACAACCTGCGCAACGTAGTAGGCGGCTGGGCCAAAATAAAAGAAGAAGAAAAAATACAAACCGTAAAAGATAAAAGCGTGCTTAATTAAAATTTTTTGATTTAGCATTTAAAAAAAGCTGCTTCTTCGTGAAGCAGCTTTTTTATTCTCTAAAACGTCTCCGTTCTCTTTTGAAAAGTTCATGGTTCATAGTTGATGGTTCATGGGGAATGGAAACAGCCAGAGTCAAAAACGTCTCTATTTCCTTTTAAAATATTAACCGGTCGACAACCCATAACTAATAACTAAAGTCTCAAAACATAAAACTATCAAAACGTCTCTTTTTTCTTTTAAGTTTAATAGAGTTGATACAGTACAAGAGTGCGACGCAAGAGGCGTTGAATAGAATTACAAAAGCTGGTTACCAAAAAACGTCTCTTTTTCCTTTTGGCTTTTTTTCCTTTTACAGCTCTGAATTTTTCATTTTTGAAACGTCTCTTTTCCCTTTTAAAAAGAGCATTGATAACGGCACGCAGCTAAAGAAGAAATGTGACAACTATTTTGACTGCCAGCATATCAATGAACACAAACTTTACTCCTTTTCCATTTTATAATCTTCCACTTCTTTATAGAATTCAAGTGCCTGCCTAACCGCTCTTCCACCCGAGCCGGCAATCATTATCCTGAACCATTTTTTGTGAAGGTTTTGGGGCTTGTGATTTTTATATAACCAATAAGACAGAAAAACAAATGAACCGGTAAGCAATATTTGAAAAATGAGGTAAGCAATTCCAACATTATGCGGAAACCAACTGTTGCTTAAATAAAAAGTTGTAAAAAATGGAAATTGCAGACACATGAATTTAGCGTGGCTTATAATAGAAAGCTGAAGCCGCAGCAACTGCTGCTGTATCTCCATTACACTGCCGTTGTAGTTGATGCTTACCGTATGTACCAAGTGCTTTATGTAATCTATAAAACCTTTTAAATTGATGAGAAAGATGGCCGAAACAGATACAATAAAATAGTTGGCTGCAGAGGAATAATGCGTAATTGCATAATAAAGCGCATAACCTAACAATAGCAGGTAAAATACAAAAGCAATGATACCTGCAGCTTTTAATTTCACCAGCTCGCGCAGCGTATGTTTTGCTTTTTGATTGACCAGTTCTTTTAAAACTTTTTTACTGATTACCAGCGACTGATCAATTTTTTCGTACTGCTCTTTCCATAAAAGAACAAAGTTTGTTTCTTCCATTATTTGATTTCTGCTTGTAAGAATTTTTGTTTCAAACGCTTTTTTATCCTGCCGATTTTTGTAGCCACATTGGTTTGGCTGATACCAATGATTTCTGCAATTTCCTTATAACTCTTTTCTTCCAGGTACAGCAGCATCAAAGCTTTATCAAGTGCTTTCAGTTCGGTGATAAATTGTTGCAATGCTTGTATCTGTTGTTCTTTATCCTCGGCCATCTCCATGCTTTGAAAACCAATATCGCTAGTATTAATAGGCATGGTAGTTGACCTGGTTGCACTTCCTTTTCTATAAAACGAAATAGCTACGTTTAATGCAATGCGGTATATCCAGGTAGAATGTTTGTACTGACTGTTGTATTTGCCAAATGATTTCCAAAGCTGCAATATCATTTCCTGGATAAGGTCTTTTCTGTCATCCGCATTTTTACAGTAGCTGTTTGCTACTTTGTACAGAATGCCCATATTGTGTTCTAAAACCGATAGAAACACATCTTCATCTATCATGGGCTTCCGTATTTAATCATAAAAAAATTCAGCAAAAGGGAAAATAAAGGTTTTGTTATAATAAAGGGCGTCAACATTAAATATTTTATTCACTGTATTATTCGCACCAATGCAAAAAAAATCACACAGTTAAAAAAATTTCTTATCCCGCTACATTGCTATCTAGAAATAAAACAACTTTCACGGGCTGCCAGAGATGATTGCTTTACTTTATAAATTTTGCAAAAAAATGGTAGCCGCCAAATGTATTTGTATTAAAACGTCTGTTTTCCCTTTTAACTTGAATATTGAGCATTGAGCGTTGAACATTTACGCTACTTCCTCATTCAATATTCCTTGTTCCTTGTTCGATATTCAAAACGTCTCTGTTTCCTTTTACAGCTCTTTTGGTTGCAGGTCGGTCTGCTCCAGCACGGGGCCGTATTCGGGCTTCCACTGCAGCTTCCATCTTCTATGGCTCCACAGCCACATGTCGGGGTTAGCACGAATGATTTTTTCGAGGAACGTTACGTAGCGGCGTGTCAGTTCACCTTCTGGTAACAACTGCGGCTCTTTGTGCGCCAGCGTAAAATGCACGTGGTAGTAGCCGCGTTTTATTTTGGTGATGTGGCAAAACACAATGGCGGCCTGTGCCTGCCTGCCACCTTTTTCTGGGCCTTTTACAAATGGTGTGGGCTGGCCAAAAAAGCGCACCCAATAGGCAGCATTTGGATTACCGGGGTTTTGGTCGGCCACCAGGCCCAGCAGGTATTGGTCGTTTCGGTAAGGCATCATGGCGTTGCGCATGTCCGTAGCGGGCAGCAGCACCGTGCCGTTTTTGGCGCGCAGGCTGCGAAACAGCCGGTTGATAGCTTTGTTTTTTATAGGCATGTACACACCCAGCAGCGTGTAGGGCAGCGAAGTGGTAAGCGAGAGGTTTGCCAGTTCCCAGTTGAAGTTGTGGCCCATGTGCAACTGACATTTGTAACCTTGGGCATACAGCTGATGAAATACACTCAGGTCGGCTACGGTATGTTTTTGCAGCCAGGCATTGCTGGCGCTGATGCATTTAATGGTTTCAATAAAAGTATCGGTAAAGTTGCGGTAAAAACGGCGCGCTAGCCTTTCTCTTTCCCTTTCCGTTTTTTCGGGAAAGGCAATGGAAAGGTTTTTCAGCACCACTGCTTTGCGGTAACCCAGCACATGGTACACCAACAGGTAGGCAAAGTCAGACAGCAGGTACAGCACCCGCAGCGGCAGCAGCGATAACAGGTATAAAAAAGTAAAAACAACGTAGTACATAAAGTGCGGCAAAGATAAGCCCACGCTGCGGGAATGATGTTGCCACAATGATTAGCGGCATGTTAATTTGGGTTAGTAAAATTGGTGGTATTGGTTAAGCCGGTTAAACGTCACCTTTTCCTTTTAAAAATTATGTTGCCATCATTTGAGCCTTGATGAAGCTGCTGTTGCGACGCTCCGTTGAGGCTGCAACAAGTGCATGGGCAAAAACGTCTCCATTTCCTTTTAAATCCTTACTGGCTGATAACTGAGGTCTTATGACAGACAACTAACAAAACGTCTCTTTTTCCTTTTGACCATTCATTCTTACAGCACAATATCCTGCACCAACGGCGACTTGTCGGGGAAGTCGGTATTGTAATGCAGGCCGCGGCTTTCTTTTCGGAAGGCTGCTCCTTTTATGATCAGATAACCCACCGTTATCATGTTGCGCAGCTCCAGCAGCTGTGGCGATACGGTGGTGGTTTGGTACAGGTGCTCGGTTTCATCAAAAAGCAAATCAATACGTTTCATGGCGCGCTCCAGACGCACGTTGTTGCGTACAATGCCCACATAATCGCTCATTACCTGCTGCAGCTCTTTCAGGCTTTGCGTTATCAATATCATTTCTTTGGGCTCCGCCGTGCCGGCTGCGTTCCAGTCCGGTATTTCGGGCAGCGCTTTCATCGTATTTATGCGATTAACGGCGTCGGAGTAGCAGCGGTGGGCAAACACCATTGCTTCCAGCAGCGAGTTGGATGCCAGCCGGTTGGCTCCGTGCAAGCCGGTAGAGGCACATTCGCCGCAGGCATATAAATTATGAATGGAAGAACGGCCCCACTCGTCGGTTTTAATGCCGCCGCAGCTGTAGTGCGCTGCCGGTGCAACGGGTATCATCTGCACGGCTACATCAATACCAATGCTCAAACACTTTTCGTAAATGTTAGGAAAGTGCGCTTTGAACTTTTCCATATCCATATGCCGGCAATCGAGGTACACATGCTCGGTACCATCGCGCTTCATTTCGCTGTCAATAGCGCGGGCCACAATATCGCGCGGCGCCAGATCCCTGCGTGCATCATACCGTTCCATAAAAGCTTCGCCGCCGGCATTGCGCAAAATGCCGCCATCGCCACGCACCGCTTCTGTAATTAAAAAAGCCTGTCCGCGTTTGCCCGCTTCGTACAACGCCGTCGGGTGAAACTGGATGAACTCCATATTTTCTATGCGGCCTTTTGCGCGGTACACC
>CBDTUH010000036.1:0-16182 GCA_965363375.1 uncultured bacterium | reverse complement strand
TTAGCGTTCGTTTTATAGAGACAGCAGAGCTTCTAAAAACCTTCTAGGTCTTTGGTATCAAAAAAAACAATTACGTTGAACAAGAGCAAAAAAGTTACGCTTTCCCTTCTTTTGTTGTCTTTTGTGTTTTTTGCCCAGGCGCAGAAACGCAAAGGGCTAACGGTCATTCAAGCGCCGCAACCCGGTGCGTTTCCGTTGGCGCGACAAAGCAAAGCGCCGGCAATTTTAATGTAACCGCCAATACGGCCATTGAATTAAGCAGCACCGATGCCGATGCAAAGCGCGTAGCCAATATGCTGGCACAACGTATAGCTGTACCCACCGGTTTTAAAATAAGCGTGCAAACCGTAACCTCGCCCAGTAATGCCGATGGCAATATTCGTATGGCATTGGTAAAAGATGCAACGCTGGGTGCGGAAGGTTATAAGCTAAATGTTAATAACAACGCCGTATCCATCACTGCCAACACGTCTGCTGGCCTATTCTACGGTGCGCAAAGTTTTTTGCAATTGTTGCCCAAAGAAATTGAAAGCAAAACTGCTGTAAAAGATGTAGCGTGGACGGTGCAATCTGCAAGCATCACCGATTACCCGCGCTTCGGCTATCGTGGTTTAATGCTGGATGTAGCACGCCACTTTTTTACCAAGGAAGAAGTAAAGGATTTTATTGACAACATGGTAAAGTACAAGTACAACAAGCTGCACCTGCACCTTACTGACGACCAGGGCTGGCGCATAGAAATTAAAAGCCTGCCGAAATTAACAGAAGTGGGTGCCTGGCGTCCTAAGCGCGAAGGCAAGTGGCTCAACTCGCCCAAGCCCGACCCCAGCGACCCTAAAGATTATGGCGGCTTTTACACGCACGAAGACATCCGAGAGCTGGTAAAATATGCACAGGAACGTTTTATTGACATTATCCCCGAAATAGATGTGCCCGGCCACAGCCTGGCAGCCATTGCCTCTTATCCTAGTCTTTCCTGCACACCCGGCAACTATTATGTAAGCGTAGGCGATAAAATAATGCAATGGCATACCGGTGGTGGTTTTTCTGCATTGATTGATAATAATCTTTGCCCCGCTAAAGAAGAAGTTTACACCTTTCTGGATAAAGTATTTACCGAAGTGGCCGAGTTGTTTCCTTACCCCTACATACACATGGGAGGCGATGAAGCCGCTAAAAACTTTTGGGAGAAAAGTGCTGCCGTAAAAACGCTGATGCAAAAAGAAGGCTTGAAAGACATGCACGAAGTACAAAGCTATTTTGTAAAACGCGTGGCTAAAATAATTGAGTCGAAAGGAAAAAAGATGATGGGCTGGGATGAGATACTGGAAGGTGGCCTGCCGCCCAATGCAACGGTAATGAGCTGGCGTGGTATGAAGGGTGGTATACAGGCAGCCAAGATGGGCCACAAAGTGGTAATGGCGCCATCCGATTTTGTGTACCTCGACCTGATGCAGGGCGATCCCATTGTAGAACACACGGTTTATTCTTCTGTGCGCTTAAGTAAAACCTACCAGTTTGACCCCGTGCCGCAAGGCATCAGTAAGGACATGATACTGGGCGGACAAGGCAACTTATGGACCGAACAATTACAAAATATGCGTGCCGTGCAATACATGATTTTTCCGCGTGCTTTAGCTGTAGCTGAATCGGTTTGGTCGCCAAAAGAAAACAAAGACTGGATGCATTTTGTAGCGCGTATGGAAAAGCAAATGGAACGACTGGATGTAGCCAAAGTTAAATATGCCCGCACGGCTTATGAGCCCATTTTGAAAGTAACGCAAACAGGCGATAAGCGCATTAAAATAGAGATGACCAAAGAAATTGCAGATGTGGATATTCACTACTCGTTTGACGAAACACAACCCGATGAATTTTATCCTAAATACACCGGTGCGCTGATAGTACCCAAAGATGCAGCGCATTTAAAAGTGGTAACCTACCGCAATGGCAAGCAGGCAGGCCGCGTTATCAGTTATCCATTAGCCGAGCTGGAAAAACGCGCCGGCGTTAAAAAGTAAAAGGAAAAAAAAGACGTTTTTACAAAGAGTTGCCTTACATGGCAACTCTTTTTTTATGCAGCAAACATTTAATTTATTTTAATGCTATTCATCACGGTAAAACAACAGTTCATACAAAGTTGGCATTTTAAAAAAAGTGATGCGGCATAGCTTTGCTTTTTCTTTTAAAACACCAAAAGCACAAAAGGAAAAAGAGACGTTTTTATAAGTTCATTTTTAACCAACTGTATTATGAAGAATTTGAGTTTTGCACTGCTGGCCATGATGGCTGTTTTTTTTACTGCCTGCGAAAAGGTGGTAGGCGAGGGGCCGTTAAGAACCGAAACAAGAAACATCAGCAACTTTAAAGGCGTGGACCTGCGCATAAATGCCAAAGTATATTTTAGGCAGTCGCCGAACTATAGTGTAGAAGTAAAAGCGCAGGAAAACATACTGGGTTACCTGATAACCGATGTAGAAGGTGGCAACCTGGTTATACGCTTAAGAAACGATGTGCGCCTGGGGCGGCACGAAGAAATTATGGTAAACGTAAGCGGCCCCGACCTGGAGAGCCTGCGCATCAGCGGCTCGGGCGATATTTTTACACCCAGCCTGGTAGATGCGGATAACGGACTTGAAATGGACATCAGCGGCAGCGGCAATATTGAAATGGTAGATTTGGTAGCACCAGAACTGGATGCCAACATCAGCGGCTCCGGCGACATTAGCATTGAAACCGGTGTGGTGCCTGCTGAAAAGTTAAAGATCAGCGGCAGCGGCAATATCAACTTAGCCAATGTGCTGGCCAAACAGGTGCAAACCACCACCAGCGGCTCAGGCAATACGCGCATAAACGTAAGCGAGCAATTAAAGGTTACCATCTCGGGCAGCGGCAATGTTTTTTATAAAGGCCAACCCACGATTGACCTGAGCGTTTCCGGCTCGGGCAAATTGAAACCACTGTAAAAGAATTATATCACTAAATAAAAAGGCGCAACTTTAGTTAAGATGCGCCTTTTATTTTTTAAAAGGAAAAAGAGACGTTTTTATTTTCTCAAATCCGGTAGCAGAAAGCATTAATGTTCATACCGGCACCAACCGATGCAAACAGCACAATGTCGCCTTTTTCTACCGTATGCCCTTCGTCTTTACCCTGCAGCACCAGGTCATAAAGTGTAGGCACTGTAGCTACCGAGCTGTTGCCCAGGTAATGAATGCTCATGGGCATTATATCATTGGGCGCCTGCGCTTGACCATACAGTTTGTATAGGGCCTGTATAATGGCTTCATCCATTTTTTCGTTAGCCTGGTGTATAAATACTTTTTTCAGGTCTTTTATATCGGTACCGCTTTTATCGAGGCAGGCCTTCATGGCTTCGGGCACGTGCTTGAGTGCAAACTCGTACACCTTGCGGCCTTTCATTTTTATATAGCGCACGTTTTTGTCCGTATCGGGTTTGTAGGATGCATCCATGTTGATGTAGTACGCTTCATCAAGGCAAAAGCTCATGGCGCTGCTGGCCAGTATGCCGCTGCCGCTTTCATCGCCTTCTACCGATTCTAAAACAGTGGCGCCGGCGCCGTCGCTAAAAATCATGCTGTCGCGGTCAAATGGGTCTATCACGCGCGAAAGGGTTTCGGCACCAATCACCAGCGCTTTTTTGGCCAGTCCGGCCTTAAAAAAAGCATCGGCCTGTATAACGCCCTGCACCCAGCCGGGGCAGCCAAATAAAATATCATACGCCACACAAGCGGGGTTTTTTATCTGCAGCTGGTGCTTTACGCGGCTGGCAATGGCGGGCACCGCATCGGTTTGTATGGTGCCTTTAATAACGTTGCCAAAGTTTTGTGCTACAATAATCATGTCCAGCGTTTCGGGGTCAATACCGCTGTCTTCAATAGCTTTTTCGGCGGCTAGTACGGCAATGTCCGATGTGTTGAGGCTGTCCGATGCGTAGCGCCTTTCTGCAATACCGGTGATCTTTCGAAACTTTTCTACGATAATCTTTTGTTCAATATCAATGCGGGTATTGTCTTCCGAATAAAAATCCTGTTGGGTAAAATCCTGGTTGGTTTTTACTAAGGTAGGTATGTAACTGCCTGTGCCTGTAATGACTGTACGCTGCATAGTCTGTACTTATATATTTAGGGTTACTGCTAGAAAGTTGGAAAAACAATGCAAAGGAAAATCATTAATTAAAACAAGGGATAAAAATTTTTCGCTGCTTTTCCGCCCCGGTACAGCATGGGTTTTAAAAACTTTTTATAAGTTAACAAATGATTATTGGCAAATAAGCATATTGATAAGAATTAAGCCTATCTTTACCCTGTTAATTTGAGCATCGCATTTAGTTTAGTGTTAATTAATCTGTTAAGTTAGTCTTCTACTCGTTAGTTCCCCTTTACCAAGTTGCACGGCCTCAGATCATTATTAATATTTTCAAAAGTCAGAAAATGAACATTTACGTTTCAAACTTAAGCTTCAACGTACAAGATGAAGATTTAAGAGAGTTTTTTACCCCTTACGGCGAAGTTAGCTCTGCTAAAGTTATTATGGACAAAATGACCAACCGCTCACGTGGTTTTGGTTTTGTAGAAATGTCTGATGACGCAGCAGCATCTAAAGCAATTGCTGAACTGGATGGCGCTACAGTAGAAGGTAGAAACATCAAGGTAACAGAAGCACGTCCGAAAGAAGACCGTCCTGCACGCAGCGGTGGTTTTGGCGGTAACGGCGGCGGTTACAACAAAAGATATTAATCCCTTTTTGGTTAATTAATAGGAAAGGCCTCTGCAAAGAGGCTTTTTTTTGTGCCCTGTATTAAACGTCTCTTTTTCCTTTTGATCATCAATCAACTAAATCCAAACGTCTGTTTTTCCTTTTAAGTTTCACAACTCAATTTCTCAAAGCCCTCTAAACGTCTTTTTTTCTTTTGTGGCTCAAATAAATTGAAAATCAAAAATCGTTTTTCATAGCATACCAAATGTCTCTTTTCCCTTTTGCAGATGCTATTGCTTTTTAAGCTGTAATAACAAAGTGTAGTAATATTTTCTACACTTTGCCCGCTTGCATGCGCTATAGAAGTGTTGGAAACCACTGTTGTACACATATTGTAACAGGCTGATAAATACATGTTTATAGCTGCATTTTTAAATTGGCACTGTTATTTATACTTACTGTACTGTAACAGTTTTTAAATAACTAAATTTTTTGAGTCATGGGAAACATCTTATATGTGTTGGTAGTTATTCTGATTATCGGATGGCTGCTGGGTATGTTTGCTTTTAACGCCGGTGCTATTATACACGTATTACTGGTGATTGCCGTAATTGTGTTGCTGGTGAAATTACTGGGTGGCCGTTCAAGAATATAACGGGCACACTTTATTAACAAAGTAGAAATTGATTTTAATACTATCGCGTAAAAGGAACTGTTCGGGCTTCATGCCTGCAGTTCCTTTTTTTTGAGTTAAAAGGAAAAAGAGACGTTTTTATTTGTTGTAAAAACGTCTCTTTTCCCTTTTGTTATTTATCGTGCTTTTTTAAGTTCTTGTAATGAATAAAAGCTTTCGCGCCAGTAAATGCCGCCCTGCCTGATGGTTGTAATGGCTGCTTTTAATAAAATATAAATAAGTAAAGCACCCGCAGCAGGCACCATCAGCGCATACCACCAATAGGTGCGCATACCGCCCGGCCAGGTAAATAAAACCAGCTGAGAAAGTAATATACCTGCGGCCATCATCAAGGCTGTTTCAGTTCCCCATATCAATAAAAAAGGGAGTGGCAATACCAATAATAATAAAATGGGTGTTACACCTGTTATTATTACTTTCAGTAAGTTGTAATCAAAAACAGAAAATGTGTTTTTCATGAGCCCGGCCACAAACTCTTTTACACTCGTGTACCATTCCAGACCAATCTGGTTTATACCATACACGGCATCGGGGCGGCCGCCGCTTTTTTTTATGTTTTCACCCAGCTTCAGGTCATCATCGGGCCTCAGCGCAATGGCTGTATGTGTGCCTGCTTTTTCGTAGGCTGCACGATTTACGAGGTTAAAAGCGCCTACACCTAGCGAGGCATTGGAGCGTGGATTGCGCGCGGCCCAGGGGCGTTGCCGCATTTCCAGCAGCACCAAAAAAGTAGCCATCAAAGAATTTAAAAGTCCGGAACGCGAATGTACATTGGGCAATACGGTCAGGTGTTCGAGGCGGTGGTGCAAGCTGTATTGTATGGCCTTTTGCAACGTGTCTTCTTCAAACTCCACATCCGCATCGGCAAACAGCATCCATTCTTCTGTAGACTTTTTATAGCCCGTAAAAAGCGCGTGATTTTTTCCCAGCCATCCGGATGGCAATTCATCAATGGTAATAACAGTGAGGTGCGCATACTTTGCTTCAAAATCTTTCAATATGGCAGCGGTTCTGTCGGTGGAGCGGTCGTTGATCATCAGTATGCGGTAGTGGTTGTATTGCAGTCTTGTTACCGATTGCAGCGCCTGCGCCAGGTGGGCCTCTTCGTTTCGAACAGCAATAATAATAACTACGGGTACATCAGGCATTTTAGTAACCGCAACTCGGTTGAGGAAGCGCATGCGGCTGCGCCCATACAGCATAAACACTGTAAGCCCTACCCAAAACAACAATGCTACAGAACCGTACAAAAAAGAGAACATACATTTGCTTTAATAGTACCTGGCAACTGCAAAAGTACTGGCTGCTGCAACAGGATACAGACTTAACAACAGATAAGGCATCGATTTGTTTTAATAATAAGAGAATGGTTACAGATTACGTGATGCAGTGGGCACAATCACTTTGGGACTACCATCATATGCAGCACCAACTTGCACCATCCGACTGCATACTGGCGTTGGGCAGCCACGATACGCGGGTGGCAGAGCGCGCTGCAGAAATTTACCTGCAGGGGTGGGCGTCGCTGCTTGTTTTTTCGGGTGGGCTGGGTAGGCTAACTGCAGGTAGCTGGACGCAAAGTGAAGCTGATTTGTTTGCGCAAATTGCAATAGATAAGGGTGTTCCTGAAAGAGATATTTTAATTGAAAATAAGTCAACCAACACAGGGGAGAACATTTTGTTTACACAACAACTGCTGCAGCAAAAAGATTTATCTCCGCAGCGTTTTATTGTGGTGCAAAAGCCTTACATGGAGCGCCGCAGCTATGCTACTTTTAAAAAACACTGGCCCGAAAAAGAGCTGGTGGTAACCTCACCGCAAATAGAATTTATGGATTATGCCAATGCAGAAATTCCAATGGAAAAAGTGATCAACATTATGGTGGGCGACCTGCAACGCATAAAACTCTATCCCGAAAAAGGCTTCCAGATTTACCAGTTTATACCCGATGATGTGTGGCATGCCTATGAACAATTGGTAGCCGCTGGTTTTGACAGGCAACTGGTGGGTTAAAAGGGAAAAGAGACGTTTTGTAAAAACGTCTCTTTTCCCTTTTGGCTTATCGTACGCCGGGAACAGGTTTGCCCTTCCAGCCGCTTAAGCGGTATATATAAAAGTTGTGCGCCGGTTTTTTTGCTCTGAAAGTTTCAATGGTTTTTACCAATTGTATACTGTTGTAGTAGTCACCGTATTTCTGTTTTACATCGTAGTATTCATCGGAAGGCACAATGCAGTAGGCTGCAGAAAGGTTTACTTTTTTTTCTCTTGCATTATTCATCCACTGGTACTCATGCAAGTCATTTAAAGTGCCGAGGCCAATCATTTGCAAGTTAAGTGGCTGGCAAAAATAATATTCTACATGCGCGGCCCACCACTTGTAGCCAACAAGCGGCGAATTGGGTGGCATGCGTCCGCTGCGCACTTCTTCTTTATAAAAAGCTGCAAAGTTTTGAGCTGCATCCTTCCATCCGTATACATCAAGTGTATTGTCGCCTTTGCCGAGGTCAATGCCTTCTTTTTTTCCTATTGTACCGGGATAAAATTGTACCAATAATGTATAGGCAATAAGTGTAACTACAAAAGTACCGAGGCTCCATTTTGCCCAGCGCGGCCACAGTTGTCTGCTGCTTTTTTGTGCCAGGTGGATAGCCGCCGCTGGCACCAGCGTTACATAGGCAGGCCCGCTCCAATGCGGTAAGGTGGCATCCCGAAAAAGCGATACAAAAAGCAGCGCACCGGCTAGGGGCAATGCTATGCAATTAAACAGTGAAAGTGCCGGCAGTTTCTTATATCCCAACCGCAAACCCGCTACAACGGCTATGGCCATCAGTATTACATTAAATGGATTGTTATAAAAAAACTGCTGCAGTATTTCACGTACAAAGGGTAAGGTTTCCACTGTTTCGTCAACAGCCACGCGTGCACTGTGAAAGCGATAAGAAGCAAAGTTGTGTTGAAGGTTCCAGATAAGAATGGGGCTTACAATCAACAACGAAATAAGCGTGGCTACATACAATTGCGGCAACTTCAGCCATTGCCACCGGCGGATAATAATAAAAAGACCCAACCCAAAATATATAAAAACACCGTGCACTTTGCTCATCATACAAAGGCCAGCAGCAACTGCAAACAGCAGCCAGTATTTCCAGGAATTTTCATTTTTTGTAATCAGTGCCAGCATCCATAGGCTGAGGGTCCAGAACACCATTTGCGGAGCATCGGGCATTAGAAACAAGCCTGATGTAATGCCTGCATAAAAAGAAGCGTTGTACAAACAGGCGCCCAGCCAGCCCCCTTTTTCGGAATTTAAAACAGCAATACATTTAAAGATGGCCCATGTAGCAAAAGCATGCCCCAAAATGCTGCCCACGCGAATAAAACCCGGAAATTCCCGCAGCCACAAATTAAGCGTAGACAGTCTTGCCCAAAGGGACACCATGGGCGGATGGTCAAAGTAATTCCATTTCAGATCCTGACTGTAAAACCAGTAGTACGCTTCATCATTACCCAGTTCCAGAATAAAAGCAATTAACAGTTTCAATAAAGTAATGACTGAAATCAGCATCAGCACTTTTTTCTGATAAGCAATTGGTGCCTTTTTTTCAAATTCTGCTGCTGTTATTTGATGGCTTATGTTAATGTAACTGCTTTTTTCCATTCTTTTATTTCGCGTGGTGTATCTCAACTGCAAAGTAAAGGCCTGCAGCCAACAAGCTTGCATCAATTCATGAATTGATGCAAGTGATGCATTTTTCGCTTATAAGAAAGAACATTCTTTGATTTCTTTCAAATCGACTGCACGTTCTAAAAGAAGATGTTTTGTGTTCTATTTCTGTTTTATAAATGTGCGTGTTAATTATAATATAATGTTGTATTGTATAAAATCATTATATCAACTAGGCTGGTTATCTTGCGCCCCCAAATCGCCGTTACCGTTTCTGAAAGCAACATTTACCATTACATGCAACCTCATTAAAAATACCCCAGTATATGAAAAAGCTGTTGTCGGCTTTAGTGCTTTCTCTTGCATTTGCTGTTGCCCAGGCGCAACCCACCCATGTTGTTATTTCGCAGGTTTTTGGTGCCGGCGGTAATTCAGGATCGCCGTTCACGCACGATTTTGTTGAACTGTTTAATCCTACAGACAAGCCTGTATCTATTGAAGGCTGGACCCTTCAGTATGCAGCACCCGCAGATGATGGCCGTAAGTGGGACATGTCTGCACCTTTAAAGGGCAGCATTGAGCCGGGCAAATATTACCTGGTGCAATTAAACGGCGGTACAGTTGGCAAACCCCTTCCAACGCCCGACTTAGTTACAGCTATTGCCAATGGCCTCGGTGCTGTAGATGGCAAACTGACCCTTGTGAATTCAGCTACACTACTTACGGAAATGTGCCCAACGAACATTAGCATTGTTGATTTTGTTGGATATGGAAAAGCAAACTGCTTTGAAAGTAAAGCTGCACCAGCAGCGGCCAATACAAAAGGTCTGTTAAGAAAGAACAATGGCTGTATGGATACCGATGATAATGCGGCAGATTTTTCTGCAGTTGCGCCCAGCCCACGCAACAGTGCATTACCCGCCAGTAGTTGTAATGGGGCTGTAGTAAAAGTGGTTTCCACTTCTTTAACTGCTTATTGCATTACACCATCTAATGTTGCTACAGGCAGTATAGCCTTTGAAGCGACTGGTAATTTTAGCAATGCTACGTTTAATGTTCTACTGAGCGATGCCATTGGTAGTTTTACCAATGCAACAATAATTGGCAGTTCTACCATCAATGGCATTAATCTAAGAGGCTCTATTGCAGTACAAATTCCTGAAGCATTGACCAGCAGCAATGCTTACCGTATGCGGATAGATGTAGTGTCGCCTTCTATTACTGGCCAGCCAGGCGCTGCTGTCGAAATTATTAATGGTGCTGTAAATGTTACGGCGCTTACCTCTTCTCCCAATGCCGAACAGGCTACAATCAATTGGACAAACCCTGCTGGCTGCTTTGATGAAATAATGATTGTTGCTAAAGATGGTGCTACTATCGATGGTGTACCCGCAGGTGATGGATCGGCCTATATAGCTGACTTGAATTTTGGCAGTAGCGGAACGATATTTAATGGAGGCAAAGTGGTTTATAAAGGAACGCAAAGCGGCATCAGTATTACAGGCCTGCAAATTGGTAAAGAATATACCATAAAGGCATTTACGCGTAATGGCACTTACTGGAGCAATGGCGCAGAAATAAAAGTAAAAACAAGGCTTTTGCCCATGCCGGGCGAGATAGTAATAAACCAGGTAAGTCCGCAGTACGATAGCGCTTCACATGAGTACATTGAACTGGTAAATACTACAGGTAAAACATTTGACCTTTCAGAATTGAGTATTAGTTATCACGCAAAATCCGGCAATAAAGCTGTAGCCGGTAATACACTTTCAGGCACTTTAAAGCCTCATAGTTATTGGCTTTTGTCTCCGAAAGAAATGGTAATAGTAGGAAGAACAACATTGCCAAGAGATGGCCATTGTACAGATGGTTTTGCAGCAACGGCAGGACAAATTGCATTGTTGCGAAAAACGGATAGCACTGTCATTGATGGATTTGGATATGGCAGTATCGATGTGTTAACTTATACAGAAAGTCAGCCGGCTGCAGCACCTTTGTCTAAAGGCGGCTATCGCCGCAAAAAAGAAAGTAGTGATACCAATAACAACTCCATTGATTTTGAACGTGTGGCCAATGCAGATATTGACCTGCGCAACAGCAACAGCCGATTGGCTTTGAAGGATGCAACCCTCAGTAGCGGCAACTATTCAAGAGTTTATGTTACAGGTAATTCAGCCATTAGTGGCGATGTAACAGTGTCAGAAAAAGTGGTATTGCAAAATGGGCTGCTGCAGCTTTCTAATTACAACATTTCTATTGCAAAAACAGAAGGCGGGAGCGCCGATAGTTATCTTCAAACCAATGGAAGCGGCACTGTAACCATTCAGCAGATTGGCGAAACAGAAGTAGTGGTTCCAATAGGCAATAAAACCTACAACCCTGTAGCAGTTGCTAATGGAGGAGGTGTAAGTTGGCAAGCGCATGTAGCAGATGGTATTCAACATTTGCCTGTACCCTTTAATGATAAAAGCGCTGTGCTGCGCACCTGGCTGGTAAAGCCTTTATCAAATCCTTTAGGTGGTGCCACTATACAGTTACACTATCAAAATAACGAAGCGCAAGTAAGTACTTTGTTCACAAACGCCGATGTGCAGGTTTGGAACTATACTACCCAATGGCTGATGGCAGGACAACCGCAAAAGCAAATGGAAAGCAACAGTTTTTCAACAGTGGTACTAAAAGATTGGAATAAAGAAGGCACGTTAGTGATAGTCAATGCCGCTGCTGAAATGGCGAGCCTCACGGTATTGCCCATTAAGTTTATGAATGTAAAAGCAACCGAACTGCCGCATGCTGTACAAATCGATTTTACCAACAGTGCCGAAACCGATGTGGCGCACTATATCATTGAGCGTTCTACCAATGGAATTGAATTTGTGCCTTTGGCTACCATCAATCCAATACATAACAATGGCAGTGCGGCCAGCTATCAATGGATTGACAAAACCCGTGCTTCGGGTAGCAACTTTTACCGCGTGAAAGGCGTGGAGGTAGACGGTAAGGTGGTTTACAGCATTGTGTTGAAAATAACAGTTGACAAAAGCGTGAAAGCACTAAATGTATTTCCCAACCCGATACAGGGCCGGCAGCTAACCCTGGAAGTGGGTTTGCCAAAAGGCAGTTACATGCTTCGAATTACAGCTATTAACGGACAGCAGGTGATGGAGAAAAAGATTGAACACGCCGGCGGCAACATCAGCAAGGTGTTGGAACTACCGGCAGGTTTGCGGCCCGGGCAATTCCTGTTACAATTTGTCAACGGTCAAATTGTAAGGCAGCAATTATTTGTGGTGTTGTAATGGTTAAAAAGAAAGGATCCCGCCAGGGATCCTTTTCTATTTTAAAAGGGATTTAAGACGTTTTGTTTAGCGCAGTCGGTCCATGCTTTTAATCAGTTTTTCATCTTTTGAAATGCCGCGTGTGGCAAAAATGAAACCCACTAAAATGCCAACATAAAAAATCACCCAAAGTGCAATGGTACCATCTTCAAAATTCATCATCTCCAGCACGTAAAGCGCCAGCAGCAGCAGGCTTAACAAGATGCCAAAGTAGCAAAGCCTTAATTGCAGCTTGCGGTTGCGAAACAAAAAGATGTTGACCAATGCCAGCGCACCGGTAATAACGGTTACAATAGTAAGCCATACCGTAGTTTGCGCGTTCAGGTCCACAATAAAATTGGGCAATGCATCTTTCAGCCAGTCGCCGGTGTAAAATGGAAACTTGAATGTAATGGCGCTGAAAAGAGAAGTTAAAAACAACCACACAGATTGTATTCGTTGTATCATGCTTTATTTAATTTGAATGTAGTTTTAAAATCAACCAGGAAAGGTTTCCGATGTTAAAGCTGTAAAGCTCAAAACGTCTCTTTTTCCTTTTGGCCTTTTGCATTTTTCGGTGCAGGTTAAAAGGAAAAAGAGACGTTTTTATTTTGTTAATAACCCAGCTCTGCGTACAGCGGAAAATCTTTCATAAAATCGGCCACGTTGCCTTTTACTTTTAGCAGGGTGCTTTCATCATCAATGTTCATCAGCACATCGTCAATAAAGTTAACTACGGTTTGCATGTGTTCTGCGTTCATGCCACGTGTAGTAATGGCCGGCACACCTATGCGAATGCCCGATGTTACAAACGGACTTTTATCGTCGTAAGGCACCGCGTTTTTATTAACGGTAATGTGCGCTTTGTCCAGCGTTTCCTGTGCTTTTTTGCCGGTTATATTTTTGTTGCGCAGGTCTATCAGCATCAGGTGGTTGTCGGTACCACCGCTAAAAATGTGATAACCTTTATCAACAAACGCTTTTGCCATGGCCTGTGCGTTTTCCTGTATCTGTTTGGCGTATTGTGTAAATTCATCGGTCAGTATTTCACCAAATGCAATGGCTTTGGCCGCAATGATATGCTCCAGCGGGCCGCCCTGTATGCCGGGGAAAACAGCCATATCCAGCAGGTGGCTCATCATGCGGATGTTGCCTTTCGGGTCTTTTACGCCAAATGGATTTTCAAAATCTTTACCCATCAAAATAATGCCGCCGCGTGGGCCGCGCAAGGTTTTGTGCGTGGTAGAAGTTACAAAATGGCAGTGCTCAAATGGGTTGGATAAAAGGCCTTTGGCAATCAATCCGGCAGGGTGTGCAATATCGGCCAGTACAAAAGCACCTACTTCGTCGGCAACTTTACGAATGCGTGCAAAGTCCCAGTCGCGGCTGTAGGCCGATGCGCCGCAAATGATCATTTTGGGTTTTACCTCGCGGGCGATGATTTCCATCTGCTCGTAGTTCACCAGGCCGGTTTCTTTATCTACAGTATAAAAGTGAGGTTTGTATTGCTTGCCGCTAAAATTTATGGGCGAGCCGTGCGTAAGGTGGCCACCCATACTTAAGTCGAGGCCCAATATAGGATCGTCGTTTTTAAGCACAGCCAGCAGCACGGCTGCATTGGCCTGCGCACCGCTGTGAGGTTGCACATTGGCATATTCACAGCCAAAAACCTCTTTTATGCGGTCAATGGCCAGTTGTTCGGTCTGGTCTACAAACTCGCAGCCACCGTAGTAGCGCTTGCCGGGATAGCCTTCGGCGTACTTATTGGTCATTACAGAGCCCATGGCCTGCATTACCTGCAGCGAGGTAAAGTTTTCCGAGGCGATTAGTTCAATGCCGGTGCGCTGGCGCTCCAGTTCTTTGCGGATGATATCAAATACCTGTTTGTCTCTTAACATTTTATAAGCTGAATGGGGTTGGTGAACGTACAAGTGAGTGACACAACAGGCGTTCCTAGTAGTACTGCTGCCGGCAACCCACCTTTTTCGATTATTTACAAAAATAAGCCCGCCACAATTAGTAAAGAGCCTTTTGTTGTGATTTCATTCATTTATAAAGTACTAATTTTGTGGGTTCGTTTTAAAGCAAGAAACGGAAAAGCCATGACGGCAGCACCTGAAGACCGTGCGCGCTGCCGTCAAAAACGATATCAATGAAAGCAATCATACCAGTAGCAGGCGTTGGCACCAAGCTGAGGCCTCATACCTATACGCAGCCAAAAGCCTTGATACCGCTGGCAGGCAAAACGGTTTTAAGTATTATAGTAGACCAGCTGAAAAATGCCGGTATCACCGAGTTTATTTTTATCATCGGCTACCTGGGCGATAAGATACAAGACTATGTGCAGGCCACTTATCCTTATCTCAATTCTCATTTTGTGCACCAGACCGACCGGCAGGGCATTGGCCACGCACTAAAGCTGACTAAAGAAATTGTGGACGGCGATGAAATGTTTATTGTATTGGGCGATACCATCTGCGAATATAATATTGAAGAAATATTGAGAAGCGAGCACAGCATGCTGGGCCTTAAAAAAGTGGACGACCCGCGCGATTTTGGCGTAGCCGAAATTAACTGCGATGCCGTAGTGAGCCACGTGGTAGAAAAGCCGCACATACCAAAAAGCAATATGGCGCTGGTAGGTGTGTATAAAATTAAAGAATCGAACCTGCTGTTTGAATGCCTGGAAGACAACATGAACCAGGGCCTGCGCTCGCACGGCGAGTACAGCATTACCGACGCCATCGACTGCATGATCAAAAAAGGCGTGGAGTTTAAACCTTTTAAAGTACAAAGTTGGTTCGACTGCGGCAAGCGCGATACGCTGCTGGAAAGCAACGCCACGCTGCTCAAAAAATTCGGCGGCTCCATCATGAGCACGCAGGCTTATGAAAACACGGTGATCATTCAACCCGTACGCATTGGTGCCGGCTGCGATATCCGCAACTCCATCATTGGTCCTAACGTAACCATTGGCGAGCGCACCACGATTGATTCTTCCATCGTTAAAAATTCCATTATCGGCTCTTTCTCCAACCTGTTCGATATTGTGCTGGATTATTCCATCATCGGCTCCGACACCGGAATCCGTGGCGAAACCCGCACGCTGAACATTGGCGATAATACGGATATTGATCTGGGGTAGGCCTTGAAGAAGTTGACAGTGGACAGATGACAGTTGACAGCAGGAGAGAAACGTCTGTTTTCCCTTTTAAATTGATTATTGGGTCACCATCTGTAGAACCTTGATTTATCTTTCCTTGCGACGCTCCGTTCGGGCTGCAGCAAGCGCATGAGCAAAACGTCTGGCTTTCCTTTTACAGCTTTGAATTTTACATTTCCAAAACGTCTTATTTTCCTTTGAAATTTCAGCCTGACAGTAACTCCTAACTCTAAACTAGAGACTAAAAACTAAAGACTCGTCAAAACGTCTTTTTTCCCTTTTGCCCCTTATTAGCGAAAGCAGGCAGAAATGTGCATATTTGCGGCATGTTTCAAAACCGTATTACAAAGCTTTTTGGCATTCAGTATCCCATCATACAGGCCGGCATGATATGGGCCAGCGGCTGGGAGCTGGCCAGCGCCGTGAGCAATGCAGGCGGGCTGGGCATTATTGGTGCCGGCAGCATGTACCCCGAAGTGTTGCGCCAGCAATTGCAAAAGTGTAAAGAGGCCACCCAAAAACCTTTTGGCGTTAACCTGCCACTGCTGTACCCCGACCTGGAGCAGCACGTTCAAATTATTATTGAAGAAGGCGTAAAAATTGTTTTTACCTCGGCTGGTAATC
>CBDTUH010000035.1:0-16264 GCA_965363375.1 uncultured bacterium | reverse complement strand
TGCCGGCCGTGTGCTAGCCATAGCCATTCTGATGGTTTTTTTGTGGGTAACAGAGGCGTTGCCCATGCCGGTAGTGGCGCTGTTTCCTTTGCTTCTTTTTCCTTTGCTTGGCATTGCACCCATTGCAGCTACGGCGCCGGCTTATGCCAACCCGGTCATTTTTCTTTTTATGGGTGGTTTTTTAATTGGCCTGGCTATTGAAAAATGGAACCTGCACCGCCGCATTGCCCTCACCATTGTCAATACTACCGGAACCAGCGGCAACCGCATCATTATCGGCTTTATGATGGCCACGGCATTACTAAGCATGTGGCTGAGCAACACCGCCACTACCATGATGATGTTTCCCATTGCGCTATCGGTGATACACGTGGTGAAAGAAGCGCATGAAGTGCCCAAACAGCTCGCCAACTTTTCGCTGGCGCTGATGCTTTCCATTGCCTTTGCGGCCAACTTTGGCGGCATATCCACCCTCATTGGCACACCACCCAATGTGGCTTATGCGGCTTTTATACAATCAAAATACAATTACAGCATCGACTTTTTTCGCTGGATGATTATTTGCACACCGTTGGCCATTTTGCTATTGGCGGCTTTGTACTTTGTAATGGTAAAATGGCTGTACCCCAATGGTATTAAAGAAAACGAAACCACGCACCGCCTGATACAGGCTGAAATAGAAAGCCTGGGCCCATTTTCCACGGCAGAAAAACGAGTGCTTCTTATTTTTATAGCCACCGCGCTTTTGTGGATAACAAAAGATCTGATCAACAAAACAGGACTGGTAAAGCTGGATGATACCATGATTGCGCTGATGGGTGCCATCTCGCTTTTTATTTTTCGCAGCGGCGGTAAGGAAAATAAACCCCTGCTGGTGTGGAACGATACAGGCAATATGGCCTGGGGCATTCTGTTGCTTTTTGGTGGGGGCATTGCGCTGGCCACCGCGCTGGAAAATGCAGGCTTGATAGAGCAACTGGGACAATGGTTTGGATCCTTTGGCGCCAGCCGGCTGATGATCATTTTTCTGGTCACCATTACGGCGCTTTTCCTCAGCGAAATTATGAGTAATGTGGCGCAGGTAATTGTGTTTGCACCGGTGGTAAGTGCGCTGGCCGATGCGGTAGGCATGCACCCGCTGCAACTGGGTATACCTATGACGCTGGCTGCCTCCTGCGCCTCCATGCTACCCATTGGCACACCGCCCAATGCCATCGTTTTTTCCAGCGGTTACATCAGGCTTTCGCAAATGACGCGCGTCGGGTTTATTATGAACATAATAGCCGTAATATTGATAACACTTTTTAGCTGGCTGGTAGTTCCGCTGGCATTTGGATTGTAAAGTTTTAAAAGGGAAAAGAGACGTTTTTAAAGGGACATAATTTTTTGCATTTATAAAGACAACATAGAGTTTCCTGGCAATAGGATACCATAGCTCAAAAGCCAAAACAATAATTAGAATGTATGATTTATCGAGAAAAAATTATCCAGAACTACATTGACGGTTATAACAACTTTTCGATTGACAAAATGGTTGCAGATTTAGATGACAACATCAAGTTTGAAAATATTCAGAATGGACAAATCAATTTATTATTGGAGGGCGTAGAAGCTTTTAGGCAACATGCAGAATCGGTAAAATCTTACTTTGCCACCAGACAACAAATAATCAAGTCAATAAAACACTTGGATAACGAAACAGAAATAGAAGTTGACTACAAGGCAGTTTTAGCTATGGATCTTCCAAATGGAATGAAAAGTGGACAGGAGCTTAAGTTGACTGGAAAATCTATCTTTGAATTTGCTGATAATAAAATCATTAAATTGACAGACATAAGTTAAGTGTATTTGAACAATACGGCTGATAACATGAGATTTACCTCATGTAGCTAAAAAGGCTGTATATCTGTTATTCAATTGGCTGTATATGTTTTTTTAAATGTTCGCTATAGTTTACTATCGCAAGGCAATATAATGTTGACAGCAACAATAGAGTCATTTGTTATACAATCCAATCGTTTGTTTTTAGAGACTGAAAACAACATTTGATACCAACTGACAAAGAGCTGAAAGAATGCAGTGCTAATATCGCAAAAGATATAGGCATAATATAAGTAGAAGAAGATCAAAATACTTTATACCCCAACAACTAACACAAAAGCGAATGAAAATTCACTTCGACAACTCTAAAAATGCATGTATGAACAGTATCAAAATAATATCCAACCTATGGTTTAGTGCTGATGGAGGTAGGGTTTCAATAGTGATTGCATGTTCTAAAAATTTTTTCTGAAAACTTTTGCATGGCAGAATAATGCCGCTCGGAGATAATTAAAATAAGATTCGCTTGAAAGTTCATACCACCAATTATCAAAACGTTTTTATCCAGGTAGCAGAAGACTGCCCCGCTGTAAGCGGAGAAATGCCTCCTATAAAAGGAGATGCAAAAACAGTTGCCAACATTCAATACGAACTGGTGAGTAAAAATCCTTACCAGTTTACCTCCGACGATGTGTTTTTCCACGTGTTTGCCGAGCGAAATGATTTAACAGAAAGCGAACTTGAGAAAGCAAAACAACACTTCTTTTCAAAAGGACAGCCCTGCTTCCGTGCTTCTCCGCTCACCAAGCGCTATGGCTGGGGTGTTCATTGCAATAAAGATGGCAAAGTTGCCCTGTTTGGATGTAATACACCGGAGTACAGGCAATTGTCGGAAGATAAAAACTTGAAAGTCATTAAAGCCATGAGATCCGGTAAGTAACAGTAGAAAAGAAAATCGTTGTACATGATCATCAGAGAAGCCACTACAAGCGATATTGCGCAAATGCAGGTTGTAAGAAATAGCGTTAAGGAAAATATTCTTTTTAATCCTGCACTTGTAACAGTAGAAGACTATGTTGTTTATCTAACACAAAGAGGAAAGGGCTGGGTATGCGAAACAAACGGAGTGATTGCAGGCTTTGCCATTGTAGATTTGGTAAACAACAACATCTGGGCGCTTTTTTTGCACCCTGATTACGAAGGAAAAGGCATCGGCCTAAAGCTGCACGATACAATGCTCCACTGGTATTTTAATCAAACCCAAACTACTGTATGGCTGGGCACATCGCCACAAACCCGGGCAGAGAAATTTTATCGAAAAAGGGGTTGGATACAAACTGGTATGCATGGAGACGAACTTAAATTTGAAATGACCTATGACCGATGGAGAAGCCTGCATTAACCCGCCAGCATTTTATCATCTTTACTATTTTGCCTGCTGCTCTAAAAAACCTTCCATTTCCCTTTTACCTTTAGCCGTGCTGTAAGGCCCAAACAGTTGTGTAACCAACAACTGGTAATAGCGAACTTGCTCTGCAGCATATGTTTTCCCCAGCGAAATAGAAGCTTCCGAAATCCAGAACCGGCTAATAAGCGATAGTGTGGAAACCAGGAAAGACAACTCACTTTCATCTTTCAATTTTAAATAACCACCTTTTTCAAGCGCCTTCAGGTTGGCTTTAAGTGTAGCATTGCGGCTTTTCTGCGTTTGCTTATAAGTAACGGCCAGGTGCTTATTTTGCTGCATCAGGTGCACCACGCTTAACAGAAGGCAACGGAACCTGATATGGTTTTGGTATACCAGGTGCAGCATTTCCAAAAAAGCCTTCATTGTCAATTCTTTTTGCGCCACCATCAGTGCGGCATTGGCCGCGCTCAGCTGCTGAGACAGCTCGTACACCAAGTCGTCTTTGGTAGGGAAATAATATGTGATGTTGCTTACGCGAATGCCCAATACAGCCGCCAGCTCCCGCAGTCCTACATACTCAATTCCCCGTTCATTGAACATTTCTAACGCTTTATCCAGTATAATCTCCCGTGTATTCACCTTCGGTTTGGACATTGTCCAAATGTAGGTAATTTTATCAAAACAAAACGAGTATGAACTACCCATTGCCTCACACCATTCATAATGCCATTGGCGAAACCCTGATATTTAAAGAACTGCTGCCGGAGCCCGATGGCGATAGGCTGATCGTAGAAAACTTTGTTACACCAAAAAGCGGCCCGCCCATGCACACGCATTTTTTGCAGGATGAAGCCTTAACAGTGGTAGAAGGCCGCATTGGCTACCAGGTACAAGGCGGCCCGGTAATGTATGCAGGTGTAGGCGAAACTGTTGAATTTAAGCGCGGCACACCGCACCGCTTTTGGAACGCCGGCGATGATGTGCTGCATTGCACCGGTTATGTAAAGCCGGCTAATACAATTGTTTTCTTTCTTTCATCGGTGTATGCCGCGCAAAACAAAACCGGCACCGAAAAACCTGAAGCTTTCGATGGTGCTTACCTGATGACACGCTACGCCGCCGAGTACGACATGGCAGAAATTCCTGCTTTTGTAAAAAAAGTAATACTGCCCGCCACTTATTTTGTAGGAAAGCTGCTGGGCAAATACAAGCATTTTGAAAACGCGCCAACACCCTTAAAAGGAAAATAAGACGTTTTATTAAGGGCAACTGAACGACTGCTAGTAAATGTTGAGATGCCGTATCTTCATCGGCCAAACCGCTACAGATGAACGAGCAGGTAACTACTTATATAAACGAGGCGCCGCCAGAGCAGCAACAAATTATGCAACAATTAAGGCAGCTGGTACACGAAAGTGTAAAAGGCGTGCAGGAAGAGTTTAAATGGAGCCGGCCTGTTTTTAAAAAAGAAAACCAATTTGCTTATTTAAAAACGGCTAAAGGCTATGTAACACTTGGCTTTTTCAACTTTCAAAACCTGCCCGAACCCGATAACCTGCTGGAAGGTACCGGTAAGGATATGCGCCACATCAAAATAAAAAAAGCGGCCGACATTAATAATGCGTTGCTGAAAAACTGGCTTAAAATATCAGCCAATAATAAAACAGCACCTGCTATGCTGTTTTATTAATGTTATAGTCCAAACACATAAATCATTTATTATTAGCAACTAGCACAACAGGCCACGCATGTAATGTACCGGCCAGCCGGCAGCTTTAAGATTCTCTTAGCATTCGGGGCAAAATAAATAGGAGCCTCAGGCTTTATAGTTACAAATCTATTTGCCTGATGAAAAAATATCCCTTTCTGCTCCTGCTTTTGGTTGCTTTTTCGGCTTTTTCCTTCAGCGAGCCGCCGGCTCGTAAGGCCACATCATCGTTAACAGTTATCAGCAAGTCACTGGTTTTTCCGGTGGCGGGCACCAAAAGCAAGATACGCGACCTGTGGGGCGCCAGCCGCGGCGGCGGCATCCGCAAGCACAAAGGCATTGATATTCATGCCGCCAAAGGCACGCCCGTAGTGGCCGTGGCAGATGGCGTGATTGTAGAAAAAGACCATACCCTTATTGGAGGCAAAACGCTCTGGCTGAAATCGGCCAAACACGGCTGGAAGGCTTATTATGCACACCTCGACCGCCAGCTGGTAAAAGAAGGGCAACGCGTGAAAAAAGGCCAGGTCATTGGTACTATTGGTAACACAGGCAATGCACGCAGCACGCCACCGCACCTGCACTTTGGCATTTCGGGCAGCAAAGGCTGGGTAAACCCGCTGCCTTACGTAAAAAACTCGCCCAAGATTGCAGCCAGGGTTCCCATTAAAAAAAGCACGGCAATTAAAAAGAAGCGGTAAAAAGGAAAATCAGACGTTTAGGAATAAGGCAAAACCATAAAAGTTGGCTGGGCACATAAAAGGGAATAAAGACGTTTTGTTGAACCCGCTTTTGTGCTTCTATTTAGCTTTTGTTGTGTCACTCACTTGTACGTTCTGTAATCCTATTCACCAAACTTAAAAGGGAAAGGAGACGTTTTGCTAAACGTGAAACGTGAGAGATAAAATGTGAGACTTAAAGCAAATGCATTTGGCTGTTAGCCATGAACTTCTCAAAAGAAAAAAGGAGACGTTTTGACCTGACCAACTACAAACTAAAGACTAAAAACTACAAACTTTGCTTTCTTACCGCGTATACCAGCTCATCCTGGTATACACCGTTTTTAAAAATAGTTTTTTCAAATGTTGCTTCCAGCTTAAAGCCGGCTTTCTCCAGCACCCGCTGCGAGCCGACATTGGTACCAAAGGGACGGGCAAAAATTCTGTCAATATCAAAGTGCGCAAAACCGTAGGCCACCATTTGCGCTACCGCGTCCGACATTATTCCTTTGCCCCAATAAGGCTCGGCCAGCCAGTAGCCCAGTTCCGCATTTTTGCAGTAAATATCCCCTTGCTGATGCAGGCCAATTGCGCCGGCTGCCTCTGCCTCAATTTCAATGGCCAGCCTGTTAGGCGGGTGGCTTTGCAACGCCATGGCTATAAAAGCGCGGCCTTCCACCTCGGTATAGGGGTAAGGAAAGCCATTCATCAGATTTTGCGCCACACGCGGGTTGTTGGCATAGCGTAGCAGGCTTTGCAGGTCAGAAGGGCGCCAGGGCCTTAGGGTAAATTGCATGTGGTAAGTTACTTTTTTTGCAGCAGGCTTTTCTTTTTTACAAATGCTTTCTGAAAAATTCTACCAGGTCGTTGTTTATTTTTTCGTCGGTGCCGTGGCCCATGTGGTGGTAAGTTCTAAACTCGGCTTTTACGCCATTTTGCCCATATATTTTCTGCATAAAAGTCCAACGTTCGGGTACCAGTTTTTTCCCCATCAGGTTGTATATCTGCACGCGCTCTTCGGCACTGTAAGCATCGTCAAAAGCGGCGGCATCATTATCGTCCAGTGCACCCATATACAGCAGCTGCGGCAACTCGCGAAACGCTTTTACATCAACTGGCCGGCCGGTGAGCTGCGCCACATCGGCCATGCCTAAAGGATAATTAAGGGTTTGACCCTGCAGTTCCTTTACCGGCAAAATAACAAGGGCATTAGTACCGCCCGTAGCCACGGCTTTCAACTGTTGCGGATGCAAGAGCGCAAAGCGGTTGGCAAAGGTGCCCGAGGCAGAAAAGCCGGTCATCATAAACTTTTCCTTTAACGTATATCCCTGCTTTGACAGTTGCGCACGCGCATCGGCTATCATAGCCAGCAGTTGCAGGTCCAGCCGCTCTATACCCATTTCTTTGGTCAGCATTACATCCCTGTCCAGCGCATGGGTATAGTAGGCCCAATGGGTGGCGGAGCGCGGAAAAACAGGCATCAGCAAGGGCAGGTGCAGCCGGCGTACCACGTAGCTGGCCACACCGTTGGCAGCGCCGTGCAGGGCGCCTTTCAGGTGGTGCTGCATGGTATCGCTGAGGCCGCTGTTGTTGGTTTCTACCATCAGGTAAGTGGCAGTATTAACAGGTGTGCCTTTGGGCAGAAAAATAAGATAATCAAAGTTGAAGCCGTCTTGGGGCCGTGCGCTGAACTTCATCATGGTATCGGTAGTGCGAACCTGCGTTTCAGCTTGCGCAAATGTATTTTCCACTGTTAAAAATGGCAATGCCAACAGCAGCAGCCGGCTTATGGTAATGAGTTTCTTTTTCATATCAAATGCGTTAGGAAATTTTTTTCGGGCAAAAGGAAAAAGGGACGTTTTAAAAAGACAACTGAAAAATTAAAACGTCTCTTTTCCCTTTTGAAGAAAGCTAAGTAAAGATGCTTTAGCAGGCGCAACGATTACCTAAACAAATGGTTCAATCCACTTTTCCGTGTAATGAATTGTAGTTGAATAGAAAGGCAAAAAAAACCTGAACTCGTTTTTTAAGAAAACGTCTCTTTTTCCTTTTGTAAATGGAACATGGTGAATAGAATTACTAGGTGCACAAGTGAGTGACACAACCGGAGCTCAATAGAAGTACAGAAGCCGATTAACAAAAACCTCTCTTTTCCCTTTTAAGCTTTCTGATAACTTTTATGGTTTTGATTTTCACTTTTGCATTAACCCCAAACGTCTGTTTTTCTTTTTAAAACTTCGGGCAGTTCAATTTGCGGGCATTGGGGTCGCGGGGCTGGCGCATGTAGATAAGCGAAATTTCCGCGCCGCCGCGCATGTTGGATGCAGGCTTTAAACTGGATACGTTGACATCATATGTGGCGCCAATGCGCATTTCGCTAAACTCCAGCCCAATGTAAGGTATAATGGCATCGCCCAAGCGAAACCAGCTACCGAGGTACAGGTTGGTGGGCGACATTTCATCTGCATTTAAATTCAATCCGTAAGCACCACCGATAACGGTATTAACCGCCCCGGCCTGCCGGCTGTAGTTGGCGCTCAGGTGTACAGCATCGTACTGGCCTACGGGAATGCGGCCACCGGCCTGCAGCGTTATGCGCGGCGCCAGGTAAAACTCACCTTCCTGAAAGCTTTCTTTCGGGCGGTTGAGGTGGTAGGCGCTTACGCCAAAATAATAGTTGTTATAACCGTTGGTAGTTCCGTTGTATAAAATTCCGGCGTTCACATCTACATACGAAACACTCAATTGACTTCCACTAAACGTTTCGTTGGTAATGCCGGTAAAGCCATCGGTGCGCAGCATGTCTTCAAACTTCAGTGAGGTTACATCCAGCTTTTTATTGCCATACGTTACCTGGAAGCCGGCGCCCAACTGGTTAAAGCCATCTTCATCAAGCCCCTTGTGGTAAGCGGTGGAAACGGAAAGGTAATCGTACTTGATAACGCCGTTGCCGCTCTGGTCTTTAAACGCCATAATGCCCACACCAAACTGGTCAATTTCGGAAATGCGGTTGCGCATAATGCCGGCATCGAAGGAAGCGGTATAAGTGGTAAAAGCGTTGTTGATGGTAGGCCATTGGTTGCGGTAGTTGCCGGCTACGCGGTACAGTCCGTCTATCTTTCCGGTCATGGCAGGGTTAAGCGTTAGCGGCGAGGCAAAAAACTGGGAAAAGTTCGGATCCTGTGCCGAAGCGGTCAGTACGCTACCTATAAGCGCCAATGCGCAGACTAGCTTTCTCATTCACACAATTAGTTATACCCGAAAAGTACAAATAAAAGTACACTTTGAGACAGATTCTGCAGCCTAAGCCTGAATTTTAACACCATAGGCCAGATCGCCGGCATCGCCCAGGCCGGGCACAATGTATCCTTTGGCTGTCAGCTCATCATCTACATCGCCGCACCAAATGGTAACGCCGGGCACTTCGCGCTGCACATATTCAATACCTACCGAGCAGGCAATGGCGGCTACAATATGTATTTCCGAAGGCTCGCCTTCTTCGCGCATGTACTGAATGCTTTTTACCAGCGAGGCGCCGGTGGCCAGCATGGGGTCGGAGATGATCAGCACGCGGCCTTCCAGCTCGGGAGAACTCATATACTCCAGCGATATTTCAAAATTGCCGCTTTTGTCGTGCTTACGGTAGGCCGATACAAAGGCATTGTCGGCTTTATCAAAATAATTGAGCAGGCCCTGGTGCAACGGCAGCCCGGCGCGCAGGATGGTGGCCAGCACCGGCTGCTGCGCCAGTACATTGCAGGTAGCAGTACCCAGCGGCGTTTGCACTTCGGTTTGCTTGCTGGGCAGGCGCTTGCTGATCTCGTAAGCTGCTATTTCGCCCACACGCTCCAGGTTGCGCCTAAAGCGCATGCGGTCGGTTTGCACGTCCACATCTCTTATTTCTGCTATCCAGTTGCTTACCAGCGAATGCTCCTTGCTTAAATTAATGACCATTGAAAAAAAGGTTTTTGGAAATAGAAGGCACCGTTACCGATTGCTGCTCTAATTTTGCAAATCTAATTTCTAAAATTTAAAAGGCACCATGGTTTATAAAGTAATTGGTTTAATGAGCGGCTCTTCGCTGGACGGGCTGGATATGGTACTGGCAGAAATAACAGAAGAACGGGGGGCGTGGAGCTTTGAAATTATAGCAGCCGACTGCTACCCTTACGATGGTGTGTGGAAAGAGCGGCTGCAAAGGGCCACCACGCTAAGCGCACTGGATTATGCGCTGCTGCATACCGATTATGGCCACTATGTAGGCCAGCAGGTGAACCGTTTTATTGAAGAAAATGGCTTGCACTACAAAGCCGGTTTTATTGCCTCGCACGGGCATACTACTTTTCATGTGCCAGCCCGAAGAATGACGGCGCAGCTGGGCGATGGTGCTGCCATTGCCGCAGAAACAGGCATGACCGTTATATCTGATCTGCGCGCGCTGGATGTGGCTTTTGGTGGTCAGGGTGCACCCATTGTACCTATTGGCGAAAAACTGTTCTGGAAAGATTACGGACTTTTTTTAAATATCGGTGGCATTGCCAACATCTCTATCAACAAACCCGAAGGTTACATTGCCTTTGATGTGTGTGCGGCCAACCGCGTGCTCAATATGCTGGCGCAAAAGGAAGGAAAAGAATACGATGCCAGTGGCGAAATGTCTGCAAGTGGAAGCATTGATGAGGCCCTGCTGCAACAGCTGAATGCGCTGGCTTTTTACGGCAAGGCATATCCCAAATCGCTGGCCAATGATTTTGGTACCGACGAAGTGTTTCCACTGGTAGAAAAAAGTGGATTGCCAACTGCAGATGCACTGCGCACTTATACTGAGCATATTGCCGTGCAAATTGCATCAGCCATTAACGGCTATGCAGGAATAACCGTCAATACACATCAAAAATTACTGGTGACCGGCGGTGGTGCTTTCAACACTTTTTTAATAGAAAGACTGCAACAGCATTTACAACCTTTGAATATAGAAGTGGTGGTGCCCGACGAAAAGATAGTAGCCTACAAAGAAGCCTTGGTGATGGCCCTGATTGGTGTGCTGCGCTGGCGGCAGGAGTACAATGTATTTTCATCCGTAACGGGTGCATCGCGCGACAGCATTGGCGGCGCCCTATGGATAGGGCAGGAAGCCTAACCGCGGATTAACTGGATTTTTCAAAAGGAATTTGAAACGTTTTTGATATAAAATATTAAAAGGAAAAACAAACATTTTCTATTTGTAATTGCAGCATATTAAAAGGGATTTAAGACGTTTTGTAAACACAAGAAACATCTTAAATCCCTTTTACATTTTATGATCTGCAAATAGCTCCTATCTCAATCTTTGCTCCCGTATTGCCGTAAAATATTTACGCACCGGAATATCATAAAACTTCATGGCCAGGTAAGCAACAGCAATTAGCACCAGCGTTCCGGTTATAACAACCAAGATAAGTTGCGTGCTTGATGGATTGTAAGTAGTGTAGTAATTGCCAAATATCCAGATGGCGGCATAGTGCGTCATGTACAGCGGATAAGAAATATTGCCTGAAAATTTACATATACCTTTCACGCTTGATGATAATTGAAAACCTGCTCCGAGCGCAACAATCAGGGGAAAATAAAAGAGCACAACCAGCGCTTCGGCCAGCCAATTCCAGCTTACAAAAGGCATTACAAAAGCCAATGTTAACAGCACCGTCAGCGCAACAAAGCCCAGACCATTTTTAATAATCCAGCCCGATCGGTGAATGAGCAAGCCTGCAGAAAAAGAATACGCCACACGCACACCGCCATGCCACCAGTTATCTTTGCTCCAGCCGCCCAGCAGGTTGCCGGCGCTGTAGCTCAACATCAATATTCCCACAGCAGCCACAATAGTTAGCAGCACCAGCGGCAGGCGCCTGATGCGAAACAACAGCAATGCATACACCATATTGGCCACGTATTCCCAAAAAAGCGACCAGGCCGGCGCGTTCAAGCCAAACACGTTATAAAAACGGTCTTCCATAATAGGCAGCGGCAGCAGCAGCGCAGAAGCTACAAATAACACGGCCAGCTTTCCGGCACTGTACAAATGTGTTTGCGCCGCAAAAGGATCGAACAAAAAAGCAATCAATCCTAAAACAGAGCCCAGCACAATTAACGGATGCAGCCTTATCAGTCGCGATTTAAAAAATTCCATCACACCCATTTTTTCTATGCGGTTGTCGTAGGCATAGCCAATTACAAAACCCGAAAGGCAAAAGAAAAAGTCAACCGCCAGAAAGCCGTGTCCAATAAAGTTTTGCGTGATGTCGGGGAAGATCCATTCCATAAAATGGAAAATAACCACGGCCAGTGCCGCCACGCCGCGCAGTCCATCCAGTATTTCGAAGTGCGGCTTTGTTTTCAAGATATCAGGATTTACATTTTTTTGGTTCATGGCTCTTTAAAAAAATGAAAAGAAAAAGGTTGCTGCAAATGTATCTTCAATTTGCAGGTATTGAAACCGGTGCACAACATTAGCCATTTTACGTTAGAGAAGAAGAACGCAAACGTTTGCTGAGAATCTAAAACGTCTCTTTTCCCTTTTATAGTTCATGGTTCATGGCGAAGAATCAAATGCAATTTACTATTGGTATCACGTTTCACTTCTCACGTTTAGCAAAACGTTTTCTTTTCCTTTTAAATCTTCTGATATATTGTAAATCCCCAATCGTAAATTCAAAAACGTCTCGTTTTCCTTTTAAGCAAAAAGCCAGTGCAACTACACTGGCTTTTTGCTTACTAAGATGTTTTTATTCCCCTATTACTTTTATCATGGTGCCCGCCGGTACATTATCACTCAGTTTCATACCATTGAGGATGGCAAGCTCTTCCAGCCTGTTGGCCGGTGCGCCGTTGCTGCGCAGGGCCTGCTCCAGCGAGGTGCTTTGCCTGATGGTGCGGATGCGTACACGCTGCGGCTTTTTGTTGATTTTGGCGGCATCGGTCAGCTCGCGAAAGCTTTGCATGGTATTGTTGAAAGTGGATACATAATTGTTGAAATCGGGTATGGCACTTACGCCCATGATATGATAAATGTTGCCGCCAAACTGTATAAAGTAAGACAGGGTGCGGATGGAAGCCTGCTGGCCCTGCTGCTGTGGCTGCTGATCGGCCACAACGGCCAGCGCGCGCAAGCCGTTCACATTTACTTCGCGGCTTTCCTGCGGTACCAGCTTGTATTGCTGCAGCACGGCGTTGGCTGCTTCCTGCACCGATGCGCCGGGCGCCAGTTGCAGCATCATTAGTGCTTTGCCGTCCGGCGCGGCAAACTGCACCGCCTGCGGCGAGTTTTGATAGCCCCATCCTGCCGGTGTGGCAAACTGGAACTTGAGCACCGGGTGGTAAAACATGTTATTTTCTTTATACCCGCCTTTCGGGTCTTCGCCGTAAATGAGGCCATCAATCATTTGTAGGTACGAGTTGCGGCCCACCTGCGTGTTGGTCAGGTTTAGCTGGCGCTGCCATTCGGTAGCCAGCTGGTGCACGGTCTGCAGGCGCTCGCCGGGGTTGGGGTGGGTGCTCAAAAAGTTGGGCAATTCGGTAGTGCCACTTTCGGCGCCTTTGCGTTCCAGCGTGTTAAAGAATTGCGCCATCTGGTGGGCATCGTAACCAATTTTGGTAGAATATTCCACACCCAGCTTGTCCGACTCGCGCTCGGCATCGCGGCCAAACTTCAGCATCATCAGCCCCAAGCCTTGCGACAGCGGCTCGGCAAACTGTGCCAGCTCCGGCGAAAAGATAATGCCGGCTATAAGTCCCAGCTGGCTTAAAATAGCATTGCGCTGCTGCTCTACAGAGTGGCGCGCGGCTATGTGGCCAATTTCGTGGCCCAGCACGCCGGCAAATTCTGCCTCGTTGTTAAAATGCGCCATAATGCCGCGGGTAAAATATACATAACCGCCCGGAACAGCAAAGGCGTTGATCACTTCCGAATCCACAATTTTAAACTCGTAAGGTATGTTGGAGCGATGCGATATGGCGGCCATGGCCTTACCTTTTTCGGTTATAAACCGTTGCAGCTGTGCATCTTCATACAGGCCATATTGTGCTACAATCTGCGGGTCGGCTTCGCGGCCCATGGCCAGTTCCTGCTCTTCCGACATCAGCACCACCTGGCGCTTGCCGGTAACGGGGTTGGTAGCGCAGCGGTTAAAGAAAATGACCAGCGCCGCAAACAAAAAAAAGAAGGTTATATTTTTCATGGTACTTCGGTATAAATGAAAATTAAGAAAGGTTGATGCCAGTATATATGCAACGCTAATGCCACGGTTGGCTTTCAACACAAAACAGGCTTAAATGTTTATTTCGTTAGCATGCCAGTAAGAGTTGGGACATTGGAGAAAATGCTGTGTATCAAAACGTTTGAAATGTCTTTTGATAAAATAAAATTAAAAGGAAAATAAGACGTTTTTATTGCCGTATAATCAGCACCTGCACGCGCATGTTCTTTCTTTTTTCATCATCATTGGTAGGGTTGTCAATCAGCGGTTGCGAATTGCCGACACCTTTGTAGCTGATGCGGTCGGCTTCTATGCCGTTTTGCACCAGCAGGTTGTACACCGCTTTAGCACGATTTTCAGAAAGTTCATACAAATCCGTTAACCTTTCGGGTGGCAGCTTGCTCTGATAATTAACATGACCAATAACCTGGAACTTTTCTGTTTTGTATTGCAGCAATTGCTTCGCCAGCTTTTGTACATATTGCGCTGAGGCTTCTGTTAGTTCGGGCTGGTCGGGGATAAAAAGAATCGGCTCTATGTTGAGTTCAGTAATGCGGCTGCTGTCATTTAAGGGTATATTTCCCGTGCCGGTGGCAACACTTTTATTGTCAAATAAAACAGCCACTACTTCTGTACGCCTGTTCTGCCAAAGTTGTTCAAAACCTTTTGTTTCACCTGCTGCTATTACTTCCACGCCTTGCTGATAATTTTTTGGCAAGCGGTTAAAGATTTCCAGTGCACGCCACAGCGACAGCACTTCGTTTTGTGCCTTGCCGCCTGTAGTATCAGCAAAGCCTCTAATCCTTTTAATGTGCTGCACCTTTTGCAAAAACGTATCCAAACCCTTTTGCTGCTTTTCGTTTATGGTATGCGCGTTGGTATTGAAGTAAACATTAAAAATGGTATCTCGGCCTTCCTGTGCTGCGATGCTGTTGCCAAATGCAACTGTCATTATCGTTAAAAGAAAAAAGAAAGGTTTTGTGTGGTTCATAAAAAGCAGTGTGTTCAATTTAAGTTAACGTAAAAACGTCTCTTTTTCCTTTTAAATTTTTTAGGAAGCTTATTTGTTTTTACCACTCACGTAAGGATTGCCTTTTACAAAAAAGCGGTAGGGCAGCAATGCATCTTCGGCAGCATAGGCCACGCCAATACGCGGCGATGTAGCAATGCTTTCCTCATTGATTTTAAAACCATCATCGGCTATAAACAGTTCGCTGCTTTGCAGGCTCCAGCCGGTTTGCGAAGTATGAAAGCCCATGGCTTTGCCTACGTTGCCGGGGCCGCGCGTCAGCGTGTTATCCCATTGTAGTTTTCCGGTGCGTTGCAACATTGCATCTACACCTTCTATTGGCTCCAGCGCGCGCACCAGCACCGCATGCGCAATGCCATCCACATTGGTTACAATATTAAACATCTGGTGTATGCCGTAGCAAAGATAAATGTAGGCAGTGCCGCCTTCGGCAAACATAACTGATGTGCGTGCTGTGCGGCCCCGGTACGCGTGCGATGCTTTGTCGATGGTGCCGGCATAAGCTTCTGTTTCTACAATACGGCCCGAGGTAAGCACGCCCTGCCAATTTGTTACTACTATTTTGCCCAGCAGTTCTTTTGCTGTCTGCACCACATCATGCCTCAGGTAAAAAGCGTGCGAAAGTTTTTTCATGGCCTTTTTTCAACAGGGCTTGCAGATGGCCCTTTTACAATATATTTACTTCATCAAATATAGCCATTGCTTAAAGAAATCATCATTGCCATACAATCCTATGCAGAGGCACACCGCTTCATCCGCCAGTACCGGCTGTGGAAGTGGATACTGATACCCGGCTTTATTTACATGCTGCTTTTTGTAACCGGCATGTATTTTTTCTGGCAGTCAGCCGACAATGCCGTTACTTACCTGAGCCAGCAGATAGGGCTGGAGGGCTGGCTGCAGCGGCAACGCAGCGAGTGGCTTTCGTTTTTGTTTGTAATGATTGGGCTGATGCTGCGGCTGATACTGGTGTTCTTTTATTTCTCACTTTTTAAATATCTGTTCCTTATTATAGGGTCGCCGGTATTTGCTTACATATCCGAAAAAACACAAAGCATATTGGAGGGCCGCGACTTTCCTTTTTCGATGTCGCAATTGATGAAAGACGCCTGGCGTGGCATAAAGCTGGCGCTGCGCAACACGCTGTGGCAAACGGTTTACGTGGTATCGCTTTTACTGCTTTCTTTTTTGCCGATCGTAGGTTGGATAGCGCCGCTCATTGCGCTTTTTATTGAATGTTATTACTATGGCTTCAGCATGATCGATTATAGTATGGAGCGCAACAAATTGTCGCCTGCCGCATCCATCAGTTTCATCTCAAACCATAAGGGACTGGCCATTGGC
>CBDTUH010000034.1:0-16322 GCA_965363375.1 uncultured bacterium | reverse complement strand
AACTTGCCATTTTGGATGAAACCGATTCAGGGCTGGACATTGACGCCATCCGCATTGTATCCAACGGTGTAAACGCCCTGCGCAATAAAGACAACGCTGTACTGGTGGTAACGCACTACCAGCGCCTGCTCGATTATATTGTTCCTGATTTTGTGCACGTGCTGTATAATGGCCGCATTGTAAAATCCGGCGGTAAAGAACTGGCACTGGAACTGGAAGAGCGCGGATACGATTTTATTAAAAGCGAAGTGGCGGAAAGCCAGAACGCTTAAACCCTGTTATTAGGCATGAACACTATAGAAAATATTAAAGAACAATACCGTCAAACGCAGGCTACCAACGGCACCTCATTGCTAACGCCTGTGGAGCAAAAGGCTTTTGAGACGTTTAACCAGCTGGGTATACCTACGGTTAGAAACGAAGAGTGGAAGTACACGCGCATTGGCGGACTTTTCAATAAAGATTTTAAGCTGGCCGTAAGTGCTGATGCTTTGGATCAAAAGGATTTAGAGACGTTTTTTCTGCCCGGGCATGAAGAGGCAAATGTGCTTATTTTCATCAATGGCATTTACTCTAAAAATCTTTCCTCCATCCGCTCTACAGAAATTGATGTGATGTCGCTGGAGGAAGCCGCAAATTCTAAATACAGCAACACCGTTGCAACGCATTTAGGGCATAGCAGCAAATACATAAAAGATGGCATTCATGCACTAAATACGGCTTTCATTAAAGAAGGTGTGTTTGTGCATATAAAAAGAGGTAAAGTAGCAGAGCATCCAATTTACTTCTATCATTTTAACGATGCCCGTACAGCAAATGTGCTTTCGCAACCGCGTACTTTAGTGCATGTGGATGTGGCCGCACAAGTACAAATGGTGCAGCATTATAAAACCATTGGTACGGCTGAAAGCTTTACTAATCAGGTAATAGAAGTAGTAGTAGAACAGGATGCTGTTATAGAAAACTACTGCATACAGGCCGATGCTTCGCATACCAGCCAGGTGAATACAACGCACTTTCGCCAGGTAGGTAAAAGCTATGTGCATACCGTAACCATTACTTTAGATGGCGCGCTGGTACGCAATAACCTTAATATTGCGATGGAAGCAGAACATACCGAAGCGCTGTTGCACGGCCTTTACTTTTTGAAAGGAAAAAGCCACGTTGATAACCATACGGTGGTAGATAACATTAAGCCACACCTGTTAAGTAACGAATTGTACAAAGGTGTGATTGATGATGAAGCCACCGCCATTTTTAATGGTAAAATATTTGTACAGCCCGATGCGCAAAAAATCAATGCGTTTCAGTCTAACAAAAACATTTTACTGAGCGATACCGCATCGGTAAATACTAAGCCGCAGCTGGAGATTTTTGCAGATGATGTAAAATGCTCGCATGGTTGTACGGTGGGTCAGCTGGATGAAGAAGGCTTGTTTTATTTACAATCGCGCGGCATTAGCAAAAGCATGGCCAAATCATTACTGGTACATGCATTTGCTATCGATATTTTAACGCATATCAAACTGGAGACAATCCGCAATTACGTGGATGGTCTCATTTCCGAACGTTTACAACTTCATTAATTATGCAGGCAACGGCAACCATAGAAAGTGTGTATGATGTAGCGGCTATTCGTAACCATTTCCCGGTATTAAACCGCGAGGTGAAAGGCAAGCCGCTGGTGTATTTTGACAATGCCGCTACTACGCAAAAGCCGCAGGTGGTAATTGATGCACTAATTGAATACTACAGTGGTTTTAATGCCAATATTCACCGCGGTATACATTCGCTGGCGGAAGAAGCCACTGCCGCTTACGAGGCCTCGCGCGATGCTGCACAGCAATTTATTAATGCTGAAAGCCGCGAGCAAATCATTTTTACCAAAGGCACTACCGAAGGTATTAACCTGGTAGCGCAAACCTGGGGCAGGCAGAATATAAAAGAAGGTGACGAGATTTTAATTTCTACCATGGAGCACCACTCCAACATGGTGCCCTGGTACATGCTGTGCCAGGAAAAAGGTGCCGTGCTGAAAGTAATTCCTGTTACAGATGAAGGAGAGTTGGAACTGGAATACCTGGATAACCTGCTGACCAATAAAACCAAACTGGTAGCCATCGTGCATGTATCTAATGCATTAGGCACTATCAACCCGGTTAAAGAAATCATCAAAAAAGCACACGCTGTTGGTGCCGTTGTTCTGGTAGATGGCGCACAATCTTCTGTACACCTTGATATTGATGTGCAGGAACTGGATGCCGATTTCTTTGCCTTCTCCTCACATAAAGTATATGGCCCTACAGGCGTAGGTGTGCTATATGGAAAAAAGCATTTGCTGGAAAGCATGCCGCCGTACCAGGGTGGTGGCGAAATGATCAAGGAAGTTTGTTACACCAACATTACCTACAACGATCTGCCTTATAAATTCGAAGCCGGTACGCCCAACATTGCTGACGTGGTTGCATTTAAAGCGGCACTGGAATTTACAAGGGGCATTGGTAAGGAACGCATTCGTCAGCATGAAAATGAGTTGTTGTCTTATGCTACAAAACAGTTAGAAGAAATAGATGGCTTGAGAATCATTGGCCGTGCCAAAGATAAAATAAGCGTTATTTCTTTTATTGTAGAAGGTGTGCACCCGCAAGACCTTGGTATATTATTAGATAACAGGGGGGTAGCGGTACGCACCGGCCACCACTGCGCGCAGCCTTTGATGGATTGCTATTGCATACCGGGTACCACGCGCGCATCCTTCGCCATGTATAACACAAAAGAAGAAGTAGACGAGTTGATAAGCGGCTTGCAGAAAGCCATTAAAATGTTGCGCTAAAAATGCAAAGTGTAAATACAATAGAAGAAACAGAAAAGGAAATAGTAGAAGAGTTTGCCTTGTTCGATAGCTGGGACGATAAGTACGAGTACATTATTGACATGGGCAAAAAGCTGCCACCGCTGGAACAGGAACACAAGCAGGATGAAAATAAAGTACGCGGTTGCCAGTCAACTGTATGGCTGGTGGCAGACTATAAGGATGGAAAAGTATTTTACAAGGCAGACAGTGATGCAGTGATTGTAAAAGGTTTAATCAGCATGCTTATTCGTGTGTTGTCAGGTCAGTCACCGGATTCAATTATAGGTGCGCAACTCGATTTTATAAAAGAAATTGGTATGATGTCGCACCTGGCACAAACGCGATCGAACGGATTGGTGGCAATGGTTAAACAGATGAAAAATTATGCATTGGCTTACAAAGTAAAAAATGGTGTACAATGATGGATGCAGCAGAATTAAGAGATAAGGTTATTGAAACATTACAAACGGTTTTTGACCCTGAAATTCCGGTGAATATCTGGGAAATGGGATTGATTTATAAAGTAGATGTGCTGCCTATTAACAACGTTCAGATTGTAATGACCCTAACGGCGCCCAGCTGCCCGGCCGCACAATCATTACCCATTGAAATAGACCAGAAAGTAAGAGAAATAGAAGGCGTGAACGATGTGCACGTGGCCGTAACCTGGGATCCGCCTTGGAATAAAAGCATGATGTCTGAAACCGCATTGTTGGAATTGGGATGGCTATAAAATGTAACCTGAAACAAACATGAAAATTACCGCTCAGGAAGAATATGGTTTGCGTGTGCTGATACGAATTGCTGCCTGCAAAGACAGCGATGGCATGAGTATTCCGCAATTAAGCGAGGCTGAAGGCCTGAGCAGCCATTATGTGGCCAAGCTAACCCGCATACTGCGTATGGGTGGTTTTATTAATAGTACACCCGGTTACAAAGGCGGTTATGTGCTGGCGGTGCCTGCTAAAGAAATTGTAATCAACAACGTACTGAAAACTTTAGGCGGTGCGCTTTTCGACGATGCTTTTTGCCGCTCTCATTCGGGCAGTGTAAAATTATGTACCAACTCGGTGGATTGCTCTTCGCGATCGCTGTGGCAGATGGTACAGGCAATTGTAGACCAGTTTTTAGATAAGATAACCCTGCACGACCTGGTGGATTCCGAATCCAATTCGGCAAAGCTTTTTAACGAGCTGTTAGCCGCCGACGAAGCTTCTCTCAACAAGCTTTTCAACAGCCCGGCTGCATCTTAATTTATTGCAATAATCTATTACAAAAGAATTTGGAAAACAATTTCAAAAACGTCTGTTTTTCCTTTTGAACTGATTAATAGGATTAGCCGAATGAACACTTAAAAACGTCTGTTTCCCCTTTTAATTGAAATTGTAAATCCAAAATCGTATATCATAAATAATAAAACGTCTCTATTTCCTTTTGATCATTATGTTGTTTAGATAAAATAAAAAACCGGTTGTTCTTTAACAGTATTAACAGCCGGTTTTTTAAAATAACAAAAGATAAGATTCCCGTCTTAATTACTTCGCTGCTTTAAAAGCATCTTCCATATCTTCCTTGATGTCATCAATATGTTCTATGCCCAGCGACACGCGCAGCAAACCGGGTTCTACACCGGCCGATTTTTGTTCCGCTTCGCTCAACTGTTCGTGCGTGGTAGTAGCCGGGTGAATAATCAATGTTTTGGCATCGCCTACATTGGCGAGGTGGCTTATCAGGTGCAGGCCGTTTACAAATTTATCAGCCGCTTCTTTACCGCCTTTTATTTTAAACGACAATACGCCGCCAAAGCCATTGCGCAAATATTTCTTGCCCAGCTCGTGGTACTTATTGCCTTTTAGTCCTGGGTAGTTTACATACTCTACCTGCGGATGCTGCTGCAGCCATTCAGCCAGTTGCATAGTATTGTCAACCGTGCGCTGCACACGCAGGCTCAATGTTTCCAGGCCTTGCAAAAACATAAACGAATTGAAGGGGCTCAACGCAGGTCCAAGCGAACGCAGGCCCGTAACGCGTGCGCGGATGATAAAGGCAATATTGCCAAAAGGGCTTTCAGCGCCAAACACATCCCAGAACTTCATATTGTGATAAGCTTCATCTGGTTCAGTAAAATAACCAAACTTGCCATTGCCCCAGTTGAAATTGCCGCCATCTATAATAATACCACCAATGCTGTTACCATGGCCTCCAATCCATTTGGTAGCAGCCTGTACAATTACATTGGCACCAAAATCAATGGGCCTGCATAAATACCCTGCACAGCCAAATGTATTATCAACAATAAGTGGAATCTGATGTTTATTTGCAATCTCCGCCAGCCGTTCAAAATCAGGTATGCTAAAGCCGGGGTTACCTATGGTTTCTACATAAATTGCTCGCGTGCGGTCATCGATTTTAGCGGCAAAATCATCCGGGTTATCGCCATCGGCAAACTTTACACTAAAGCCCAAACGCTTAAATGTTACTTTAAATTGGTTGTAGGTTCCACCGTATAAATACGATGAAGAAACAATATTGTCGCCCTGCTGCAACATATTTTGCAGCGCAATAAACTGGGCCGACTGTCCCGATGCCAGCGCCAGCCCGGCAACGCCGCCTTCCAGCGCTGCTACTCGCTTTTCAAATACATCGGTAGTAGGGTTCATCAGTCGTGTATAAATATTACCAAACTCGCGCAGGCCAAAAAGGTTGGCCGCATGTTCGGCACTATCAAATACATACGATGTGGTTTGGTAAATGGGCACCACGCGCGATTTGGTTACGGGGTCTGGCTCTTGCCCGGCATGCACCTGCAACGTTTCAAAACGTAATTTTTTTTCAGACATAATAATTGGTTAATTGGTAGTTTACAATTGCTTTGCTTTGTTTAAGTTACTGCATATTCACCTATCTACCATTGGTTCATCCATATGGTTTTACTCAAATGTAAAAGAGGATATAAACGACCTTAAATATTTTAAAAAGAAAAACAGACGTTTTATCTTTTGGAATTAAATGAAATGAGGTTGCAACAACGGTGGTAAAGCCGTCTTCAACCGATTAAAATTTTACAGTTATTTTTATAATGTCCATCCTTAAATGTGATACAATTTAATGAGTAGATCAAAACGTCTTCATTTCCTTTTGTTGTTTTCAGGTTTTTTTGCAGCCACCTTTATCTGCTCTAAAAATGCAGCAGCGCAAGCCTCTTTCCAAGGATGGGAGCACCTTTTTACCAAACCCAAACACTAAGTGGTGCAGCATACGCAGCAAGCCCCGCTAATTGATGGAAACATTAACGATGTTGTTTGGCAGCAAGCTACATGGACAGAGGATTTTATAGATATTGAAGGCAGCAAAAAACCTTTGCCCACGTTTGAAACACGTGTAAAAATGTTGTGGAGCGACAGCTGCCTTTTTATTGCGGCGTACCTGCAGGAGCCGCATGTTTGGGCCACGCTTACTAACCGGGATGCTATTGTTTATTACGATAACGATTTTGAAGTTTTTATTGATCCTTATAACACTACGCACCACTATTACGAGATAGAAGTAAATGCTTTTAATACCGTGCTGGACCTGTTGATGCCTAGGTCTTACCGCAATGGCGCCGCAGCTATGCTGGGTTACGATGTAGCTGGACTGCAAACGGCGCTACAGGTGCAGGGCACGCTCAATAAAAGCACTGATACCGATAGCAGCTGGACGATTGAAATGGCCATACCATTTCGCGCGCTATACATGGGCAACCACTGGCGCCCGCCTGCAGAAGGAGCGCTGTGGCGTATCAATTTTTCGAGAGTGCAATGGCAAACAGAAATTGTAGATAGTAAGTATGTAAAGAAAAAAAATGAAAAAGGTGTGGCGCTGCCCGAAGACAACTGGGTTTGGTCGCCACAGGGCATAATCAACATGCACTACCCCGAACGCTGGGGCTACCTGCAATTTACCAAAAGGAAAAATGCACGTTTTGAGTGGCCGTACGATGAAAGCCGAAGGCCTCTTTTATGGGTACTCTACTACAAGCAGCATGCGTATAAAGGCAAGCATGGCCACTTTGCTACCACGCTAAATGAACTGGGTATTACATCATCAGGTCATAAAATGGAAGGCAGGAAAAATAGCCTGAAAATGGAAGCTACCAGCAGGCAATTTATGGTGTATCTTTCAGACAGTGAAAGCACTTTGACCATTAATGAAAATGGATTGGTGCAAAAAATAAACGCACGCTTATGAGCAGCAGACGCAAATTTTTAAAGAGCAGTTTACTCACAAGCCTGGCCGCGCCCCTGGCATCTTTGGCCGCACCTGTTGCTATGCAGAGCAACAACAATAAAAAGAAATGGAAGCACTGGGTATGGATAAGGCCCAATAAAGAAGACACCGACGAAAAATTGCAAAAGCAATTTCAGCGGTTTTACAATGCGGGCATCACCGGTGTTTTTTTTGAAGCTGACAGCGAAAGACATTTTCGCGCGGCCAAAGCGCAAAAGCTGCAAGCCCACCGCTGGATGTGGACGATGAACCGTGGCGAAGCTTCATTACTGAAAGCGCATCCCGAGTGGTGCGCTGTTAACCGCATTGGCGAGTCGTGCGCCGACAAACCGCCTTACGTAGGTTATTACCGCTGGCTGTGCCCCTCGCGCGAAGAAGTAGCCCAATACCTGGAGGCTGATGTACGCAATATTGTTAGCAAAGATTATGTGGATGGCATACACCTGGATTATGTGCGCTTTTGCGATGTGATACTGCCTGTGAATTTGTGGGAGCAATACGGCATTGTGCAAAAAGAAGAATTGCCGCAGTACGACTATTGCTATTGTGATGTGTGCAAGCAAAAATTTAAAGAGGAAAAAGGGCAGGAGATTGACAACATCAGTTACCCGGAGGAAAGCCTCTCGTGGCGGCAATACAGATACGATGCCGTTACGCGCATTGTAAACCGCCTGGCCAAAATTGCCAATAGTGCCAAGAAGCCCATTACAGCAGCTGTTTTTCCTACACCGGAAGTGGCGCGCCGTATTGTGCGGCAAGACTGGACGCGCTGGAACCTCAATGCTGTTTATCCCATGATCTATCACGGCTTTTACAAAGAACCTGTAAGCTGGATAGGCGATGCCGTAGCTGAAGGCGTACATGGGTTGCACAATAAATTTCCGCTTTATGCGGGCCTGTACCTGCCCGATTTTAAAACAAGCGCAGAACTGGAACAAGGCATGCAACTGGCGCTGCAAAAAGGTGCGGCCGGCATTTCCATTTTTGGTAATGTAAATGATGCGGTGCTGCAGGCTTTGCAAAACGCTTCTGCTAAAATAGCTTAAAAGGAAAAAGAGACGTTTGCATTAGAAACGTCTCTTTTCCTTTTAATAAATACCTCTTATTTTTTCAGTATTAAATATACAGGTTGTGATAAATATGCCTTTTGTTTCCAAACCTCTATTTTCCCTTTTAATTTGTTTTTTGCTGCACACAACAACGCAAGCACAGCAAGTGCTGGATAGCTTGCTGCCGGTGCGCGGCTTTGCCATTGAAGCACCTTCATCGCGCAACGTAGATTCGTTTGTGGTGTTCATCAACAAAGAGCTGGCGCCAAACAATGTAAATACGTTGATTCTGCGTATTGATTTTGCTTACCAGTTTAAATCGCGCCCGGAGTTGATAGATAAGGGTGCATTGACAGAAGCAGAAGTAAAAAAGATAGTGGCGGCAGCTAAAAAATCAGGCATTCGAATTATACCGCAGATCAACCTGCTGGGCCATCAGTCGTGGGCGGGCAGCCTTGGAAAATTATTGCAGGTGTACCCGCAGTTTGACGAAACCCCGTGGGTACAAATGCCTGAGGCCTACCAATGGCCCAACGAAGACGGGTTGTACTGCAAAAGCTATTGTACGCTGCACCCCGATGTGCACAAAGTAGTGTTTGATGTGGTAGACGAGATTTGCGACGTGTTTGAAGCCGATGCTTTTCATGCCGGTATGGATGAAGTGTTTTATATAGGCGAGGAGAAGTGCCCGCGCTGCGGTGGCCATGATAAGGCGGAATTGTTTGCCGGCGAAGTGCGCAAAATTCGCGATCACCTGGCACAAAAAGGGCGCGCACTTTGGATATGGGGCGACCGCCTGCTGGACGGCAAAACCACCGGACTTGGCATGTGGGAAGCATCGTTCAACAACACGCACCGCGCAATAGATATGATACCAAGGGATGTGGTGATCTGCGACTGGCATTATGAGCGGGCCGATAAAACTGCCGTGTATTTTGCCATGAAAGGCTTTAACGTGGTGACGGGCACCTGGCGCCGGCCCGAAGTAGCCGTGCAGCAGGTAAAAGATATGATTGGTTTTCGGCAGCAATCGCCCAAAGCTATGCAGGGCCGCTTTTTGGGTGTGATGGAAACCGTGTGGTCGCCGGTAACGCCTTTCTTTAATGGCTATTACAACAAGGCCTCTGCTCAAAAAGAAGAAGATGCCATCAACACACCCTGGAATACTTTCCGAACCATGTATCAATACATCAACCAGTTGCCGCCGGGCAAAGCCGGTGCATCACTGTCAAATCAAAAAGGAAAGTAACTTTAATCGATGCTTTGCAGCAAACCATCAATGTCTATCGTTTGCAGGTAGGGGTCTAACAGCAGTGTGGTTAAAAACGCACGGGAGATGGAAAAGCTGCCTTCTGTTTTATCGTACAGCACTTCTACATAAAAATTGTCGATCTGGTACAAGATGGCTTCCAGGCCGGCAAAAGGCCTTGATACCAGGCGCACACCATTATCGCTGAGCGCATCAAACTGTTCCGACAAACCTGCCGCTTTAAATTCGTGTAAGGTCATGGTTTCTTCCATTATTTGGATACGTCAATACGGTTTAGGTGTTTGCACTGCGTCCAATAAGGTGGAGGAATTAACGGGGGCTATTGCTAATATAGCCAAAAAACATAAAAAATGTGCCGAAAGTTAGCACTCATCAGCATTTTTACTTAGCTGCAGCCCTATTTTTTACTTTATCATTATAACAAATTGCAACATATAAGTTTTTTGTTTTAAGTGGCGTAGCAGTTGCTTCTCGCATATGGTTTGTGGTTATGTCGGCTAAAATATTTCCTAAATTTTTTTTTAGTAAATATTCCAAATAAGCTTTTTTCCTATTAGTGCAAATTGCTGAGTGCGCATTAAAACGTCTCTTTTTCCTTTTAAATAAAAAGTGGCAGCGTGTTGTTAATCACTGCTGCCACTTTTTATTTTTCAAAAAACATCAGATTACAATTGAGGTTGCGGTTCAAAGCTTTTAACAGCTTCGCTCAGGTCCAGCACTTCCACTTTATCTTTCAGCTGTGTTTGAATAAGAGAACTTGCCGCCGCGCTGCGATAGCCACCGGCACAATGCACCAATATGGGCTTATTGACAGGTATTTCGCCTACACGCTTGCGCAGGTCGCCCAGCGGAATGTTGATGGCATTGCGAAAAATGGTTTTTTGTTTTACCTCCGATGGGTTTCTTACATCCACAATGGTATAATCTTCCGATGCTTCCTGCACTTTTTCTTTATCAACAACAGGTGATGTTTGGGTTGCGTATTTTATCACAAAGGCTTCTGCCACCTGCTTTTCGTAGCCAATAGCGGCCATGCGGCGAATCAGCTTTTGCAATTGTTCTTTTTTTTCGCCGGCCAAGTAAAAAGGCTCTTCCGGCTGAATAATGCTGCCCAGCCAGGTTTCAAATTTTTCGCCTTCCATAATGTTGATTGAGCGGGGCAGGTGTCCTTTTTTAAATGCTTTTTCGTTGCGTACATCTATAATCATCAGGTCTTTATTCAGCCGCTGCGCACTTGGTTCATCTGCAATGGCATCTCCCATTTTTATTTTACCAATACTTTCTTCAAACAGGTCAGCACCATTGCGGTTCAGTTCTACATCAAAAGGAAAATAAGCCGGTATAAAAGGCTGATCTGTGAGCAATTCTTTTACAAATTCGTCTTCGCTCATTTCCTGCAGCGACCAGTTGGTCAGCCTTTCGGCACCGATGGTGCTGCTTTGCGCACTGCTCAGCGCTTTGCCGCAAAGTGAGCCGGCACCATGTGCAGGATACACCTTTACATCGTCGGGCAGCGTCATCAGCTTTTGGCGAAGCGATGCGTACATCTGTTTGGCCAGGTCCTGTCGTGTGGCTTTTATATTGCCGGCACCTTCGCGCAGGTCGGGGCGGCCACAGTCGCCTATAAACAAAGTATCACCGGTGAAAACGGCTGTTGGCTTATTATGATGTTCCAGCAAAATAGAAATGCTGTCGGGCGAGTGACCGGGCGTATGTAACGAAGTTAATTTAATGTTGCCCATCTGCAAGGTAGCGCCTTCGTCAAAACTCTGATGCGGATAGGCCGCTTTTACCAGGCTATGTGTGTATATGGTAGCGCCTGTTCGAGTTGCAATCTCCAGGTGGCTGCTCACAAAATCAGCATGCGGGTGCGTTTCTATCACCGCCACAATTTTAGCATTGTTCTCGCTGGCAAAGTTCAGGTAAAGTTCCGGGTTGCGGGCCGGGTCCACCAGGGCTATTTCATTGGCGCATTCGCTTAAAATGGCATAACTGAAATGTGCAAGTCCTTTATTTTCCCATTGCTGAATTTTCATATGCTTTTATTTTTTACAAATGTAGAACCTGCGGCACTTATCAAAGGTGACACAGGTCACGCCGGCAAAAGGCAGAGCAATAAAAGTTCAGGATTTAAAAGGAAATAAAGACGTTTGGAGTAATGAAAAGTGAAAAGTGTAAAAGCAAAAAGAGACGTTTTGTTTTCGTTGATCAATTGATAGGTTTATCAATTAATTGTTTAAAAGCAAAAAGAGACGTTTATTGAATTTTACATAAAACCGTGCGCATGCCAGATGAGGTAGATAATGACCATGGCAAACACTACTATCAACCAGGCGATTATGATATGCTGCCGGTCGTCATTTTTATATTTTCTGTTGTATTGTGCCATAGGGTGTTTATTAACGCAAACAACCAACCAACACCTGCGCGCACGCGCATTGTTTTGGATGGCTAATTGTTAATCTGTATGGCTTATTACAATTTACCGCTTACGCCGTAAGCTAACGGTAGTAGATGGTCTGAACCTCACACAATACTGGCCAGCTTTACATCATCAAAGTAAGGCGTCAGTTTTTCGGGGCAGTTAAAAGAACGAAGCGTAGTAGGCTCGCTGTCCGCCTCGTGGTAATAAAGTTCCACACAAAAATGTCCCAGCTTATAAAGCACCACGGTAAATTCCTGTTCCAGCCTGTCGGCTATATAAGCGCCCTTATTAAAAACCGTTTTCAACTGGTTGCTTAAGCTCAAGGTATTGAATTCTGCCAGCCTCATAACCCATGTGTTTTAAGGTGAATAGAAAGGGTTACAAACCCAGTGCCACATATGGTTTTCATTTCTCATAATTGATGCTGCCCCTTTTATCTTTTTTTATAAACAAAGGGTAAACACTTACAGGCACAGCCTTACTACAATCAACCTCCGGCGTTGGCACAACTGTTTTATAAAATATTGCGATTATCATTTTACAAACCTCTAAAAACCTTTTTATGGACAGAAATAACGAACGTTTTCCGCAGCAGGAAGCACCGCAGAAAAACACAGATAATGCCTTTGTAAAAGTGGGCGAGGATGGCAGGCCTCAAATGGGCGAAAGCGGGCAAGAGCAGCCGGCGCAAGCTTCAAAAGAGGAAGAAGAAAAAAAAGAATCTTAATTTGTTGTGCAGGTTAAAACGTCTCTTTTTCTTTTTAAAATAAAAGCACTCGCATTTAACACGGCAGATGAAGGCAAAATATGTAATTGGTATTGATATAGGCACCGGCAGCACCAAGGCCGTAGTGCTGGATGTAAATGGGCAGGTGGTGGCTACGGCGCAGCAGCACTATCCATCCTTGCCCGCTGCGCCTGGCAGAGATGAGCAGGGCCCCGAGGTGATCTGGGAGGCATTTGTGCATTGCATTCAAAGCGTTACCAGCAAAATTGGGCATGCGCCTGCCATCATCAGCCTTAGCGCCTGCATGCACAGCCTGCTGGCTGTAGATGGCAACGGAAAACCCATTATCCGCATGATTACCTGGGCCGATGCGCGCAGCCAGGCCGAAGCTGAAAACCTGCGTGGGTCTGCAGCAGCAGAAGACCTGTACAATGCTACCGGCACGCCGCTGCACTCCATGTCGCCGCTCAGCAAGATCATCTGGTTTGGCCAAAAGGAGGCAGAGACTTTTGCAAAAGCTGCCCGGTGGATATCCATTAAAGAATACATCTGGTGGCGCCTGTTTGGTACCTACGAGGTAGATGTGTCCATTGCCACCGCTTCGGGTATGATGGATATTCATCAATTTGACTGGCACCAGCCGGCACTTAACCTGGCTGGCATACAACGTTCTCAACTCTCTGCCATTGTGCCCGCCACTTATATGCGCAGCGACCTGCAGCACGAGGCGCAGCAGCTTTTGCAACTGAAAGAACAAACCCTTTTTTGCATAGGCTCCAGCGACGGCTGCATGGCCAACCTGGGCAGCGGTGCGGTGCAGAAGGGCGTGGGCGCGCTTACCATTGGCACCAGTGCGGCTGTGCGCGTGGTTACATCTGCTCCTGTACTTCATTATCAAAACATGCTTTTTAATTATCCTATTGATAAAAAAAAGTTTGTATGCGGCGGGCCGGTAAACAATGGCGGTAATATGATACATTGGGCCATTAAAAAGATGAAAGGGCTGGAGCAGCCCCATCAAAAGGATTATGAGACGTTTTACAGCGAGCTGGAAGCCATAGCGCCCGGTAGCGAAGGCCTTCTTTGCCTGCCTTATTTTATTGGTGAGCGGGCACCGGTGTGGGATGAGCGCAGCAGTGGTGTTTTTCTGGGAGTGAAGGCGCACCATACACAGGCACAATTTTACCGCGCCGCGCTGGAGGGAGTATGCTTTGCGCTGCACCATGTGCTGCAGCAGGTAGAAGCTGCTACCGGTGCTGTGCAGCAGCTGTGTGTTAGCGGTGGCTTTATTCGCTCAGATGTTTGGCTGCAAACGCTGGCTAATATTACCGGTAAAAAATTGTGCATTGCCACTACAGAAGATGCCTCAGCCACAGGTGCCGCTTTGCTGGCGCTGCAAGCTAAAGGCTGGCTGCAAAAAGATGCGAAGCCGGATGATGAAATCATTAAGCCGCAAGCCGACGCTCACGCTTTTTACCAGCCATATTTTGAAATCTATAAAACACTGTATCCATCGCTACGCCATGCCATGCACGATCTTTACGGGCTGCAGCAAAACGTCTCCATTTCCTTTTGAGAAGGTTTAAAGTTGGGTGTACGAAACGTCTGTTTTTTCTTTTAAACATTCAAATACCTCAACTTCTCAACTATTTAAAAACGTCTCTTTTCCCTTTTAAAAATTATGGAGCGGGTGCAGGATGCATTTTTTATTCTTGTGGCTGCAGCAGGCTTTTGATCATTTGCAACTGAAAGTCGCGGCGGCCATGCTCTGCTTCCACATTTACATACCTTATTCCTTTTTTTCCAAGGTACACGCTGAGCGAACCATCATCAGTAGCGCCTTCGTTGTCTTGCAATATGGTATTGTAATTTAAGGCTACAAGTTGTTGGTGCAGGCCGGCATCAGTGGTCAGGAAGAAATCATCCACATCGTGCGCTGGGTTGCTGTGCACGGCTGCGGCATCGCGCTGGTAAGTGGCATCCGAAACATAACTTTTAATGGAAAAAGCTTCGTCGGTATTGTTATGCACGGCAATAATAAGCGCGGAATGGGGCAGGTGGTGCAAAATAGAATCGGCCAATGCTTTTACAGTTGCGATGGCTTCCGGCGAACTGCCCCCCAGCCGCTCCAGCGTAGCCTGCATGCCTGTCGGGGTAAATATCCGGTTGGGGTCAAACGTGTAGGACTTGGTGTTGATTATAAAGGAAAGATTGCGGCTGCCGCTATGCTCAATGCTTAGCAATGTACCGCCGGTTTCTTTTATGTATTCCAGTGCCGCTTCTTCTGCAGTAATCTCATTATCGTGCAGTTGTAAAAAGAAGGCGTTTCCGCTGCCTTTGTAAGTTGTTTTTTTAAATACAATGCTGTCATCGCCCAGGGGAAAAACAAATCTATGCACCTGTGGCTCCTGGCTGCTTTGCCCCTTTTTTTGCGGGCAGGCAGACAGGCTTAGTACGTAGGTTAATAATAACAGTAAATATTGCAAGGCGTAAATTTTTAAAAAGAAGCTTAAGCTTTCAGTTCGTCTGCTAGCTTTTGCATTACATCCTTTTCAATCATTTTCTGTGCCAGCAGTATCTTGTTTTTAAAAGCTAGCGATTTGGAAATGCCATGACCAATAATGACCGGCTTGGCAATGCCCAGCACCGGCGTGCCGCCGTAATTTTCAAAGTTGAAGCGGTCCAGGTACTCGTGGTGCAGGTTTTTACTTTGTGTGATCTCAAAAAGAGATTCGGCCAGTTTTAAAATGATATTGCCGGTAAAGCCATCGCACACCATTACATCGGCTTTATCCATCAGCACATCGCGGCCTTCAATATTTCCAACAAAATTGATATGGTTGTTGCCTTTTAAAATAGGGTAGGTGGCCTGTGCCAGCAGGTTGCCTTTGCCTTCTTCTTCGCCAATGTTCAGCAAGGCCACGCGCGGGCTTTCAATTCCTAAAATTGCCTGAGCATATACGCTGCCCATTACAGCAAACTGGTTCAGTTGCTCGGGCTTGCAATCGGAGTTGAGGCCTACGTCCAGCAGCAGTCCTGTACCACCATTTTCTTTGGGGATAATGGTAGAAATAGTGGGGCGCAGCACGCCTTCCAGCGGCTTTAGGCTATACAGCGAGCCTACCAGCATGGCGCCGGTGTTGCCGGCAGATATAAAGGCATCGATATCGCCTTTGGCCAGCATATAAAAGCCAACCGCTATGGAAGAGCCTTTTTTTTCTTTTAAAGCCTTGGTGGGATGCTCGTGCATGCCTATCACTTCGGGGGCATGTACAATGGTATAAGCGTCTGCCGGCAGGCTGTATTCAACCGCCAGCGGTTTTAGCTGTGCTTCATCACCTAATAAAATCAGGTATGCCTTATTTTGGGCTTCTGTAAAATATTGCTGTATTCCTTTTATGGCTTCCAGGGGGGCAAAGTCGCCGCCCAACATATCTATTCCTATCTTCATGAAGGCTCAAAAATAAAAAAATCCATTACCCGATTATCAAACCGGGCAATGGATGGGACAATAATTTTTTTGCAGACGTACTTATTTGATAGGTGATTTCTCAGCTACCAGCTTTCCTTTGTAGTACAATTTGCCTTCGCTGGCATGAGCACGGTGGCGTACGTGTGTTTCGCCGGTGGCGCTGTCAGTGGTCAGCGTAGCTGCTACTGCTTTATAGTGTGTTCTACGCTTGGCGCTTCTTTGCTGCGAATGTCTGCGTTTGGGATTTGGCATAACT
>CBDTUH010000033.1:0-16912 GCA_965363375.1 uncultured bacterium | reverse complement strand
TGTAGAAGAGATCGACTACTTTACCGAGCTGAACAAACGTAAGGAAACCGTAGTAAAAACAATTCAGGATTTAGGGAAGCTAACGCCCGAACTGGAAAAAAGAATTGCCGAATGCTACAGCGCTACCGAGCTGGAAGATATTTATCTGCCTTATAAACCCAAGCGCAAAACCAAGGCATCGCAGGCCATGGGAAAGGGACTGGAGCCACTGGCAAAAGCGCTATTTGAGCAAGGCGCCCTTAAACCTGAAGCAGAAGCGGCCGCTTATGTAAAAGGCGAAGTAAAAGACAGCAAAGAAGCCCTGCAGGGCGCGCGCGATATTATTGCTGAATGGGTGAGCGAGCACGAGCAGGCACGCGCCAAAATTCGCGAACTGTTTGCCGAAACCGCTACACTCACTTCAAAAGTATACACGCCCAAAAAAGACGAGGAAGAAGCCCAGAAGTATAGGGATTATTTCGAGTTCAGTCAGCCACTTTCAAATATTCCATCGCACCGTTTGCTGGCCATCCGTCGCGGCGAAAAAGAAGGTTTTTTATTGATGGATATTTCCATTGACAAGCAAACCGCCATTGAAAGCCTGGAAGCTATTTTTATTAAAGCTTCGAACGATGCTGCAGCCGAAGTAAAAAAAGCCATTGAAGACAGTTATGGTCGTTTGCTGAAATCATCTATCGAAAATGAATCGCGACTGCTCAGCAAAGCAAAGGCTGATGAAGAAGCTATTAATGTATTTACCGAAAACTTAAGGCAGTTGTTATTGTCATCACCTTTGGGTTCTAAGCGTGTGCTGGCTATTGATCCGGGCTTTCGCACCGGCTGCAAAATTGTTTGCCTGGATGCGCAAGGCAATCTTTTATATAATACGGCCATTTACCCGCACCCGCCGCAGAATCAGTTGGAAGAAAGTAAAAGGGAATTGAAGCACCTGGTTGGTAAATACGATATTGAAGCCATTGCTATTGGCAATGGTACGGCCGGCCGCGAAAGCGAAAATATGGCCCGCAGTATTGATTTTGGCAAACCCATAAGCATATTCAGCGTTAGCGAAAGCGGCGCTTCTATTTATTCTGCTTCGGAAGTAGCCCGCGAAGAATTCCCTGACCATGATGTAACCGTGCGTGGCGCTATTTCTATTGGCCGACGCTTGCTGGACCCGCTGAGCGAACTGGTAAAGATAGACCCTAAAAGCATTGGCGTAGGGCAGTACCAGCACGATGTAAACCAAACTAAACTAAAACAAGGTCTGGATAGAGTAGTGGAAAGCGCCGTGAACTTTGTAGGTGTGGATGTAAACACTGCATCCAAGCATTTGCTGCAGTATGTTTCGGGCATTTCGGCTACACTGGCGGCCAACATTGTGCAGTACCGCGCCGAGAACGGGCCTTTTAAAAGCCGCGCCGAACTAAAAAAGGTGCCGATGATGGGGCCAAAAAGCTTTGAGCAGTGCGCCGGCTTTTTGCGCATACGGGGCGCGCAAAACCCGCTCGACAATTCATCGGTGCACCCGGAAAGCTACGGCATTGTGGAGCAGATGGCCAAAGACGTGCAGGCTTCGCTGGAAGAATTAATCAAACGCGCTGAACTTCGCAAACAAGTGGATAAGAAAAAATACATTACGGAAACTACCGGCGAGTTTACCATTGAGGATATTTTGAAAGAACTGGAAAAACCCGGCCGCGACCCGCGCACGCAGATCGAAGAATTCAAGTTTGACGAAACCATTAAAAGCATAGAAGATGTAAAAGTAGGTATGCAGGTGCCGGGCATTGTTACCAACATTACGGCCTTTGGCGCTTTTGTGGATATTGGCGTTAAGCAGGATGGACTGGTACACGTATCGCAATTGAGCAATAAGTTTGTAAGCGACCCGAATGAGGTGGTGAAACTGCAGCAAAAAGTGATGGTAACGATAACTGAAGTGGATGTGGCCCGCAAGCGCATTGCCCTGAGCATGAAGGACGGCAGCAAAAGCACAGAAAGAGGACCGGCAAAGCAAAGCGCCGACCGCAAGCCGGTAAATAAAAAGCCGGAACCTTTAAACCCGTTTCAAAGCAAGCTGATGGAGCTGAAAAAGAAATTCAAGGATTGATGCATTTTAAAAATAGACAGGCGGCCTTACCAGGGGCCGCTTTTTTAGCCAAAAATTGGTACACGCTTGCACTTTATAGTTTCTGTATCTATATTCGCGTCCTTAATTAATCTACACACTTTATGAAAAAAGTTTTCCTGCTTATGGCAGTGGCCGTTACTGCTGTTCTAACCCTTGCTTCTTGCGAAAAACTGAAAGACGCCATTTTTGAAGCTTTTGAAACACCGTATAGTTTTGAAGTTTCTGTTCCTGTAGTTACCAACACTACTTCCGAAACAACCTTTGGCGAAAGCAATGTACGTTTTAACCTGGATAGCATAATCCGCGCCAACACCGGTAATGTATTTGGCGCCGATATTATTGGCAACGTGCAGATAAAAGAAGTAGCTTTTGAAGTTATTGAAGGAAATGCAACCAGCAATCTGACCAACTTTGCCTATGTAAAAATGGAAGTTGCAGCCAACGGTACTACACCGGTAGTAATGGGTCCTTACAGCATTCCGCCTACCGCTACTTCCAGCGCTTCTTTCCCGGTAAGCAACAGCTTTAATATTAAAAGCCTGTTCAGTGGTTCTACCGTTAATTTTAAAATAACCGGTAAAGCAAGAACAGCTACTACCCAAACCATGAAAGTGCGTGTAAATACACTTATTGCATTTGACAGATAAGTTTTGCAGGATTTATTAAAAGGGAAAAGAGAGGTTTTTAAAGCCTCTCTTTTTTTTATTAAACAATTATTTTTAAGCCACAATTGCAAAACGTCTCTTTTTCCTTTTGTGGTTAATTGTCAATAGTGAATAGTGAATGGAGTCACTAAAATTAAAACGTCTGTTTCTCCTTTAAATTTGTGAACTGGTGAACTTTTCTCCAAACGTCTAAAATCCCTTTTGCAACGCTTCTTTCTTTTTACTTAGCACGCGGTCCAGCAGCATTAAACCAAGAATGACATTGGCCATCATAAAGATATTGACAAACGTATTGCTGAAGATGGGGCTGTAATCTACCTGGCTAAAGTCAACACCAATAGGGCTTTTTGTATTGCTTCCAACCGACCAGTCCACCTGCGCAATGCTGTACACCACCAGGCCAGCAATAAGCGTAATAAAGAAAAGGCCAATGCTCCAGATGATTTTATTGTTGATATAACTTTTGGTGGCGGGTGCAATGTTGTATTTGGCAATTTCTTCCATTACGTTTTTAGTAAAGCGCATAGAGGGTTGCTCCAGCTCCGTCAGGTCCAGCATTTGGTGCACCTCCAGCAGCTCGCTGTATTTGGCGTGCCAGGCGGCATTGTCGGCAATTAGCTGATCTATCACCCCTTTTTCTTCGGCGTTGTTCAGTCCATCAATGTATTCCCAAAGGCGGGCTTCCATTTCCAATTCAGCATTCATAACCTGTAGTTTAGGTTTGTTTAATAAAGGTCTTTTACTTCGTGGCTAAAGTGCTTTTGCATTTTTTCTTTCAGCCGCGTTCGGGCGCGGTGCAGTTGCACTTTTACCGTGTTTACTTCTTTGCCCAGCGCCTGCGCTATTTCTTCCAGCGTTTGTTCGCCTTTGTAAAACAGCGTAATCACCTGCGCATCATCGGGGCTTAGCAGGGCTATGGCTTCGTTTACCATGGTTACCCTCGATTTTTGCTCTACCTGGTTGGCGCTCATGCCGCCATCTATATTATCGGCCACGGCAAATACCCTTTCGTTATCAAGGCTGTGCATCTCCAGCTTTTTCTTACGCAAGGCCGTAATGCAGCTGGTGGTGGTAATGGTGTACAACCAAGTGCTGAACTTAGAGGCGCCCTTAAAATCGGCCAGCGAACGGTAGGCTTTTACAAACACATCCTGCGCTACTTCTTCCGCATCTTCGCGGGCCTTTACATACCTCAGCACTATGGTAAACACATAGCTTTGGTAGCGGGTAACCAGCGTGGCATATGCCGCTCCGTTGCCCTGCAACACCTGTTGAATGATGTCTGTATCAGTTAGTTCGGCCTGCATGCGTTATATATGACTACAATTGGTGGGGACAGGTTACAGGAGTTAATTAATAATTAGTAATTAATAATTAAGAAGGAACCTGCAGGTGCAAGTTAATATATTTAAATGCAGGTTTATAGTAGTGGCCAGGAAATGGAAAAAGCTGAAAAGAAAAGAGACGTTTGGAAATAAGTCAAGAGTTTAAAGTAGAAACCCAAAAGCAGATGAAATGCCAAAAGGAAAAAGAGACGTTTACCGATTAAAAATACTTTTATTTCTGAAACGACTCTCCTCGAAATCCTGTATTTACAATCTGTGTAATCTTTGGGCTAAAAGGGAAAAGAGACGTTTAAAGCCTAACCTGTTGAAAGCCAATTATGATTTTGCCAGGTGCCCAATTATTAATTATTAATTTCTAATTATTAATTGTTCTCTGTAACCTCATCTAACCGGCTGTAGTCTTAGCTATTGTAACCAGTTCTTTAAAACAATTTTAAAAAAAAGTTTGAAATATCTGTAACCCGGGAAAAACAATTGTAGTCAGATATGGAGAACAAAGCAAACAACAACTTAAACCATAAAAACTTACTGTTATGAGTGGCGCAGAATTATTAGTACCGATTTTAGTTCCCTTAGGAGCCTTTGCCATGGTGTTTGGTATCATTTACCTAAAAACCCGCGAAAACATGGCCATGATTGAAAAAGGCATGAACCCCAAACAATTTGCCAACCGACCGGCCCCGTACCGTAACCTTAAAAACGGACTCTTGTTTTTGGGCGCCGGCCTGGGCCTGCTGATTGCTTATTTTATAGACCAGAATATGAGCGGCCGCGACCACGAAGCCATCTACTTTGCCCTGATAGCTATTGGCGGTGGTGTAGGCCTTATTGCTTCTTACTCTGTTGACAAAAAGGAGTTATTAAGAGAAGCGGAAGCCGAAAAAATGTAAACCAGAAACAACTGTACGCAACCAAAACCAACCTGCTTTAACCCAAAACTAACCACGCAACCAAAGCAACCTGCTTAAAACGCAAAGAGGGCGCCCCGTAAGGCGCCCTCTTTATTTAATAAATGGGGAATAGCGAATTGTTAATGGTCAATTGTGAATGGAGCTGCCGACATACAAAACGTCTCTTTTTCCTTTTACTTTAAAGTTGAACATTGAACATTTTCTAATTTACTCATCACTTCTTTATTCATCATTCCTTGTTCCTTTGTTCATTATTCAAAACGTCTGTTTTCCCTTTTAACTTTTAATCACTTCCAGCGCTTTCTGCACCATTTTATCCGATGTGTTTGACACCTGGTAGTAACCCTGCGTGCGCCAGCGGAAGCGGGCCAGAAAGGCTTTGATGCGGTCCTGTATTTCGGCACGGTCATCGGCAGCTACGTTGCTTAAGTTGATGCTGTCTTTGGCAGCGTATTTTACCAACCCGTTCCAGGCGTCGCCCAGGTTATTGTAGCGGGCAGCAAAGTCGGCCGGGTTTTTAAATTGCTGCCAGTAGTCCAGGTTTTTGGTGTAGTACTGGTACACAAAATTGTTGAAGCGGCCATCGAGGTACAGTCGCGTTACGCTGTGAATGAGCAGGCTGCTGTCGATGGGCACGTACACATCGGGCATAATACCGCCACCGCCATACACGGTTTTGCCGCCTTTTGTTTTAAATGCCTGCCCGTTGAATTTAATGGAGTCGGTGCTATACATTTCGCCACTTTCGTAGCGGTTGTAAATTTCTTCCATGTACACTTTCCTGCCGTTTTCGTAGGGGCGCTGAATGCTGCGGCCAATGGGTGTAAAATAGCGTGCTACGGTTAATCTAAGAGCAGAGCCATCGCTTAGCTGGTATTGTTCCTGCACCAGCCCTTTGCCAAAAGTGCGGCGGCCAATAATAGTGGCGCGGTCCCAGTCCTGCAAGGCGCCGGCCAGCACTTCGGAGGCGCTGGCGGAGCGTTCGTCTACTAAAACGGTGAGCTTGCCGGTTTCAAAAACACCTTCTTTGCTGGCGCGGTACTCGCGCTTGGGCGTGTTGGTGCCTTCGGTATATACAATCAGTTTATCGCCGTCTAATAATTCATCGGCAATTTTGGTAGCTTCGTCCATTAGCCCGCCGCCATTATTTCTTAAATCCAGCACCAGTGCCTTCAGCCCTTTGGCCTGCAGCTCTTCCATAGCGCGCATAAATTCTTTGTAGGTGGTGCTCGAAAATTTACTGAGCTTGATGTAACCCGTAGTGGCATCAATCATGTAAGCCGCATCTAGTGATGGCAGGGGAATGGTGCCGCGCACCACGTTGTAATACTGGGTGGTAGCGCCGCGCAGCACGGTTAGTTTTACGGTGGTGCCACCTTCGCCGCGTATCATTTTACGGATGTCGGCGCTGGGCAGGGTTTTGCTTACAATAGAGGAGTCGTCTACCGCCAGTATTTTATCACCAATCTGCAGGCCGGCTTTATCGCTAGGGCCTCCGGGTATTACATATAAAACATGTACGGTATCGCTAAAAATGTTGAACTCCACGCCAATGCCTTCAAAGTTGCCCACAATATCTTCGTTGGCGGCATCAAAGTCGGTAGCGGGAATGTACACCGAATGCGGATCGAGGTGGCTCACCATTTCCTGCATGGCGTCATCCTGCAGGCTGTCAATGCCAATAGAGTCAACATAGCGGTTTTTTATCAGGTCTAGCGCCTCTTGCAGCGCCGTGCGTTTGTCGCGTTTAAAAAAGCCATCTGTGCTGCCTGTTTGCTGGTTTAGCTTAAAACCGAAAAACATGCCCGACACCATCACCAGCGATAAAATCAGGGGCAGCCACACATGTAATTTTTTATTCCTCATCGTCTGCTGTTACTTTGTAATTTATTGCAAAATAGGTGTTTTGAACAAATGCCGCCTTTTGCACCTTTATTTACAACAATACTTTAAGCACTTTTTGCATGCAACGCGTAACACTGATAGCCGATAGCGGATCTACAAAAGCCGAATGGACCTTACTCGCAAATGGGAAAAAGAAAACCTATTTTACACAAGGCATTTCGCCTTATTTTTTAAATACCGAACAAATCACTTTGCTGGTGCAGACCGAGCTGGCTAAAAAGCTGAAGAACGTGGTGGTGGAAAATATCTTTTACTATGGCACGGGCTGCGCCAACCCTCAAAATGCCAAAAATGTAAAAGTGGCTTTAAAGAAAGTGTTTGGGGCTGCGCAGGTGGTGGTGCACCACGACCTGATGGCGGCCGCGCGTGCCTTGTGCGGTCACCAAAAAGGAATTGCCTGTATACTGGGTACCGGCTCCAACTCGTGCTACTACAATGGCAAAAAAATAGTAACCAACAGCCCGGGGCTGGGTTATGTACTGGGCGATGAAGGCAGCGGTGCTTACCTGGGTAAAAAAGTGATCCAATATTATTTGTACAACACCTTTGATGATGAATTGCGTGCCCGCTTTGATGCCCGTTTTGAAACCAATTCGGTAGAAATTTTGGAAAATGTGTATAAAAAACCGCTACCCAACCGCTACCTGGCCGGCTTTACCATGTTTTTGGCTGAAAACCGCGGCCACTACATGATTGAGAACATTTTAGAGGATGGGCTGAACGATTTCTTTTTCCAGCATTTGAACAAATACCGCGAGGTATGGACCCTTCCGGTGAACTTTGTGGGGAGCGTAGCTTATGGTTTTAAAGATATAATACAGCAACTTTGCGCTTCTTACCAATTTGAATTAGGTAAAATTTTAAAAAATCCCATGCCGGGACTTATTGAATACCACCAGTCAGCAGATTAGTATATGAACAACGATTTTATAAAGATTACAGAACAACCCAGCCAGTACCGCCACCTCGATAAAATGTCGATCGGGGAGATTCTCATTAACATTAATAAAGAAGACAAAACAGTACCCGGTGCGGTTGAAAAAGCCATTCCACAAATTCAGCAGCTGGTTTCAGCCATAGCTGATAAAATGCTGAGCGGTGGACGTTTGTTTTATATAGGCGCCGGCACCAGCGGCCGCCTGGCCGTGGTAGATGCCAGCGAGTGCCCGCCTACTTACGGCGTGCCTTACGGGCTGGTAGTGGCCGTTATTGCCGGTGGCGACGATGCCATTACCAAGGCCATCGAAAACGCAGAGGACAGCACCGAGCAGGGCTGGGCCGACCTGCAGCAATTTAATGTGAATGATAAAGATGTGGTGGTAGGCATTGCCGCCAGCGGTACTACACCTTATGTTATCAGTGCCTTGGAAGAATGCAAAAAACAGGGCATTATTACCGGCAGCATTACCAACAACCCCGGTTCGCCGCTGGCGCGTGTGGCCGATTTTCCGGTGGAGGTGGCCGTAGGCCCCGAGTTTGTAACCGGTAGCACCCGCATGAAAAGCGGTACTGCCCAAAAGCTGGTGCTCAACATGATATCTACCACGGTAATGATACAACTGGGCAGGGTAGAAGACAACAAAATGGTGAACATGCAGCTAACCAATGAAAAACTGGTAGACCGCGGCACTAAAATGATTATGGACCGCCTGAACCTGACGGATTATGAGCAGGCAAAAGAGCTGTTGTTAACGCATGGCAGCGTAAAAAAAGCTGTAACTTTTTATGCAGAGCAAAGCCGGCATTAAGGCATGATTGTTTCCTGCATTTTTTTAAAATGTGAAGAATTGAAAGCCCAACCGGGCAGCGTGATTTATGCATGATATTGAACCATATTACAACTGGCGCCATATATATGTAAGCGAAGAAGATGAGCGGTCGCCGTTTTTTAAACGCGAGTACTCCGAGTTTGAATATTCGCAAACGGTGTATAACTATTACATTCATCCGCAGTGGGACGAGTTTGGCAGTCGCACCTTATACTTAAAAGTGCTGCAGGCCAACTACGAGGAGCATTACATGATTATTGAGCTGATCGGCGAGTGGAACGATGCCATAGAAAACGACATTATGACCCTAAAGCGCGATGTGGTGGACAAGTTTGAATACGAAGGCATCCACAAGTTTATTTTAATAGCCGAAAACGTGCTCAACTTTCATAGTGGCGATAAAGATTACTACCAGGAGTGGCACGAGGATGTGACCGATGAAGAAGGATGGGTGGTTTGCCTGAACATGCCCGAGGCCACGCAGTACGATTTTAAAAAAGCCAAAATCACCTATTACGTAGAACTGATGGAGCTCGATAACTGGCGCATTTACAAACCTTTTCACCTGTTTAAAAAGATAGATGATATCATGAGCAAGCGGCTCACGGTTTAACCCTTTTCATTATTTCTTTTGTCATACAATTGTTAATAACATTCCTTTTGATAACTTTGCGCATATTTTTTCAAACCCCATTCTTGACGCTTATATGAAATGGTCGTACTTTTTTACATCCGCAGTGGGCAGAAAACTAGTGATGGCTTTAACGGGTCTTTTTCTGATTTCTTTTCTGATTATTCACGTTGGTCTTAACGCTACTATCTTTTACGATCTTGATTTTTTCGATCCTACAGATAATGGTTCCATGTTCAACCGCGCAGCGCACTTTATGGGCGCATCGCTGGTTATCCGTATTATGGAAATTGGTCTTTTTGCCGGCATTTTGCTGCACATTATCCAGGGTTATGCAGTAGAAGCTAAAAACCGCACCCGCCGCAGCCAGGGCTACCAGGTTGACCTGGGCAACCGCGGCAGCAAATGGTATAGCCGCAGCATGGCATTGCTGGGTACTTTAATTCTGCTGTTCCTGATTGTGCACGTGGCTCATTTCTGGGTGCCTTCGCGCGTAACGCACGACCTGGAGCCTGCCCTTTACCGCAACGGTACAGTGGAAACCCACAACCTGTTTCTGCGCATGTACGAAGTGTTTCAAAACCCGCTGATCGTTATTTTATACCTGTTGGGCGTTATTTCACTGGCGTTTCACCTGTTTCATGGTTTTCACAGCGCCTTCCGTACCATTGGTGTACACAATAAAAAATATTTGGCCATGCTCCAAAGCTTGGGCTATGGCTTTACCATTATTGTAAGCTTGCTGTTTGCTTTAATGCCCATCAGCATGTATCTCAACTGGGTGCAACCTTAATTGATATTTAATTAGTTCTTTGTATAATACAACTTATTTTACTTGTAATTTAATAAAACAACTATATTTGGTTGTAAATTAAAATTACAAATTAAAATGCTTGTATGGATAAGCTAGTCCGATCTTACGTGTTGCTGACCGATGTGGTAGGCTCCCGAAAAATAGCCGATCGCACCTTCTTTGATAAAAAATTGCAGGCAGCGCTGCAGCAAGCCAACCAGATGTTTGAAAAAACTTTTGCCCTGTCGTTGCAGGCATGGAAAGGATTGGATGAAGTGGCCGCCGTGCTCTATTCACTAACTGAACTATACGCTGTTATAAGTGTTATTCAGGAGGCAGTAGCGCCCCAAAAATTCCGGTTTGTGCTGGTGAAGGGAAGTATAGATGTGGTGCCGGACAGCAAAGATGTGCGCGAAGCTGATGGCGCCGCTTTTCACCAGGCTGCCGAGAGAATGCAGCTGTTGAAAAAGGAAGGGTTGTTATTTAGCTGCAAAACCGGTAATGCCCTTTGGGACCTTGCCTACAGCACACAACTGAATCTGCTGCTGTTGCTAAAAGACGATTGGACCGAAAGGCAGCGAAGCATTTACACCGCCTATACAAAAACTGGCAGGCAGGAAGAAGTGGCAGCCGAGCTGCAGGTAACACAGCAAACCGTTTCCAAAACGCTGCAGGCCATAAAGGCCGCACAAGTGCAAAAGCTGGAAGCGGCACTGCAAAGCTGGACAAAAGAATCTTTGAACGAATGACAATCATGTGCTGGATCAGTTATATAGTGATAATAGCGGCCTTTGTGCTGCTGGTAAGCACCAGCGGCAGGCTCATTAATTATGTGCTGCAGCAGGTAACCAACAAGCAGTTGGAAGAAGTGGCCAGCGAAGATGCGCCCAAAGAAGTGCAAAAGCGCCTCGACATCGGCTCTATTATTGGCAAGTGCGAAAACATACTGATACTGGCTTTTTTGATTTTGGAAGCCTACACGGCCATCGCCATTGTAGTAACGGCCAAAACCATTGTACGCAAAGAAGAAATTGAAAAGAACAGCATGTATTTTTTGGCCGGCACTATGATCAATGTAAGCTATTCAGTGCTCATTGGTTTTATTTTAAAGCTGGTGTTACCGCTGATTAAATGCTAAAAGATTAAAAGGAAAAAGAGACGTTTTTGAGCTAAGAGATAAATAAGGTAAAAGAGAAAAAAGAGGTTGGTTCAAACAGAAAAAGATTATAGATTTCAAAAGGGAAAAGAGACGTTTTGAAGAAAGGTCAAAAGTAAAAACCAGAAAAGTAAGGCTGAAGGTTAAAAGGAAAAAGAGACGTTTTGTTTATGGCTGCCTTATTCACAATTGACAGTTGACCATTCACAAAAAGAGAGGTTTTAAAATAGTTAATTCAACGAACGAAAAATAAATTTTAAGAGCAAAAGGGTCCAAAAGGAAAAGAAGACGTTTTCTCTTTTCACCTCCTTTTCTCTTAGCACTTTAAATGGAGAATTGAAATATGCTTGATGCAAAAATTCCCGCAGGGCCGCTCGAAAAAAAATGGGAAGATTATAAAGGACATGTAAAGCTGGTAAACCCGGCCAACAAGCGCAATCTTGAAGTTATTATTATAGGCACTGGCCTTGCCGGCGCATCGGCCGCCGCAGCGCTGGGCGAAATGGGGTACAAGGTAAAAGCCTTTACCTTCCACGACAGCCCGCGCCGCGCGCACTCCATTGCTGCACAGGGTGGCATCAATGCCGCTAAAAATTACCAGAACGATGGCGACTCTGTTTTTCGCCTGTTTTACGATACTATTAAAGGCGGCGACTACCGTGCCCGCGAAGGCAATGTGCACCGCCTGGCCGAAGTAAGTGCCAACATTATTGACCAATGCGTAGCGCAAGGTGTGCCTTTTGCGCGCGAATACGGCGGTTTGCTCAGCAACCGCTCTTTTGGTGGTACACAGGTGCAGCGTACTTTTTATGCCGCCGGCCAAACCGGCCAGCAGTTGCTGATTGGTGCCTACCAGGCATTGGAGCGCCAGGTAGCTTTGGGCAATGTAAAAATGTACACCCGCCACGAAATGCTGGATATTGTAAAAATTGACGGCAAAGCCCGTGGTATTATTGCCCGCGACCTGGTGAGTGGTCAGCTGGAGCGTCATTTTGGTCATGCGGTATTATTGTGCAGCGGCGGTTATGGCAACGTGTTTTACCTTTCTACAAACGCAATGGGTAGCAATGCTACTGCTATCTGGAAAGCACATAAACAAGGTGCCCTGTTTGGCAATCCTTGCTTTACCCAAATTCATCCCACTTGTATACCTGTTACCGGCGAGCATCAGTCTAAACTGACTTTGATGTCCGAATCGCTGCGCAACGACGGCCGCATTTGGGTTCCTAAAAAGCAAAACGATACACGTAGCCCGAAAGATATTCCGGAAGAAGAAAGAGATTATTACCTGGAAAGAAGATATCCGGCCTTTGGTAACCTGGTGCCGCGCGATGTGGCCTCCCGTGCTGCTAAAGAGCGTTGTGATGCGGGCTATGGTGTAGGTACATCCCGCCAGGCGGTTTACCTCGATTATGCTTCGGCAATTGAGCGATATGGAAAAGTGGAAGCCAGCAAACGCGGTTTAGCCAATGCCGATATGGCAACTATCATTACCATGGGTAAAGAAGTGGTAAAAGAAAAGTACGGCAACCTGTTTGACATGTACGAAAAAATTACCGGCGAAAACCCATACGAAATACCGATGCGCATTTACCCGGCGGTGCACTATACCATGGGTGGCTTGTGGGTAGATTATGAGCTGATGACCACAGTTCCCGGGCTATACGCTCTGGGTGAAGCCAACTTCTCAGACCACGGCGCCAACCGCTTAGGTGCATCCGCACTGATGCAAGGTTTGGCCGACGGTTACTTTGTAATTCCTTACACGGTTGGTAATTACCTGGCTGATGAAATCCGCACCAAAGCCATCCCAACCGATCACCCTGCGTTTGTTGAGGCAGAAAAAGCAGTAGCCGACCGCATCAATACCTTAATGAGCATTAAGGGTACGCAAAGCGTGGAAAGCATGCACAAGCGTTTGGGAAAAATTATGTGGGACAAATGCGGCATGGCGCGTAATGCACAAGGCTTGCGCGAAGCGATTGAAGAAATCCGCGCACTCAAAAAAGAATTTTGGAGCAACATCCGCATACCCGGCAGCATCAACGAATTTAATCCCGAACTGGATAAAGCCAACCGCGTGGCCGACTTTATTGAACTGGGTGAACTGATGTGTATGGATGCCCTGAACCGCGAGGAAAGCTGTGGCGGTCACTTCCGCGAAGAGCACCAGACTGAAGAAGGTGAAGCCTTGCGCCACGACGACCAGTTTATGTACGTTGCCGCCTGGGAATATGCAGGTGAACACAACTGGCAACTGCATAAAGAAGAACTGATGTACGACGTGGTGAAACCAAGCCAGCGTAGCTACAAGTAATTTGAAAATTTGGTAATTAAAACAAAACAGTTACCCTAAGACTTTTCATAAATGGAACATTACAATATGAACCTCACACTAAAAGTGTGGAGACAAAAAAATAAGGACAGCAAAGGCCAGTTTGAAACATTTACGGTTAATGATATTTCGTCGGAAATGTCGTTTCTGGAAATGTTTGACGTACTGAACGAAAAACTGGTGGTAGAAGGGCAAGACCCCATTGCTTTTGACCACGACTGCCGCGAAGGTATTTGCGGTGCCTGCTCAATGCACATCAACGGCCGACCGCATGGCCCCTGGCATGCCACCACTACCTGCCAGTTGCACATGCGTGCCTTTAAAGATGGTGATACCATAGTGGTTGAACCCTGGCGCGCCAATGGCTTTCCTATTGTTAAAGATTTAGTAACCGATCGTTCCGCTTTTGACCGCATTATTCAGGCGGGTGGTTTTATTTCTGTCAATACCGGTAATGCGGTTGATGGTAACGCCATCCCGGTAGATAAAGACAAAGCGGACGCTTCATTTGGAGCGGCTTCCTGTATTGGTTGTGGTGCTTGTGTAGCGGCTTGTAAAAATGCTTCTGCATCCTTATTCACCGCCGCAAAAGTGGCGCACCTGGCCTTGTTACCGCAAGGTCAGCCCGAACGCGACAACCGTGTACTGAGCATGGTAGCCCAAATGGATAAAGAAGGCTTTGGCTCCTGTACGTTTACCGGCGCCTGCGAAGCCGTTTGCCCCAAAGAAATTTCCATTACCAATATTTCGCGGATGCACAAAGATTACGTGGCAGCAGGCCTAAGCTCCGAAAAATAAAACGTCTCTTTTTCCTTTTAAAAGCCCCGTTCAACGGGGCTTTTGCTTATATGAGCTTTTTACAGCATAAATTAACATCCGCACCGTTCGGCAAAACAATAAAAGGGTTTATTTTACGCTTTCAATGAAAAACTGCTGCTGTTGAAGCAACTGGCCTGCATAATTTTCCTTATCCTTATCGTGCTGCTTTCCCAATTCAGCCAGGCACAAGCGCCTGCGCAAAAGGGTTTTGAGACGAACTTCCGAGTTAAAACACTGCCGGTAACATCTGATAGCCTGGTGCTCGATTCACTCAGCATCATTCCCGAAACGATAGAAGTTCAAAACGTCTCCAATTCCTTTTATCGGCTCGATTTTGTGCGCTCCATTTTGTATTGGAAACAAAAGCCTCCGGTGGATTCGGTTTACATCACTTACCGCGTATTTCCTTACAAGCTCAATGCCGTTACGCAGCGCCTTAATTTCGATTCGGTAAAACACCACTTTTATCTAAAGCCTTTTGAGTTCAATAAAAATACCGCCAGCGATAGGCTGATCGATTTTGGAAATTTGCAATACAACGGTTCTTTCGGTCGCGGCCTTTCGTTTGGCAACAGCCAGGATGCCGTGGTAAGTTCCAACTTTAACCTGCAGCTAAACGGTATGCTGGGCGACAGTATTGAAATTGCAGCTGCACTCACAGACAACAATTTTCCCATTCAGCCGGATGGCAACACACAGCAGCTGAATGAGTTTGACCAGGTGTTCCTGCAGTTTAAAAAAAGAAATTGGGAGTTGAGTTTGGGTGATATTGATATTAGGCAGAACGAGTTGTATTTCCTCAACTTCTATAAGCGTCTTCAAGGCGTTTCGTTTCAAACCAGCAATGCCATTTCGCCCAATGTACAATCACATACTTTGGTAAGTGGTTCCATTGCCAAAGGAAAATTTACACGCAATATTATTGAACCCCTGGAAGGCAACCAGGGTCCATACCGCTTGCGTGGTGCTAATGGTGAATTCTTTTTTATAGTACTACCTGGAACGGAGCGGGTTTTTATTGATGGCGAGCTATTACAACGGGGCGAAGATGGTGATTATGTAATTAACTACAATACGGCAGAAGTTACTTTTACGCCCCGACGCATGATTACTAAAGATGCCCGCATACAAATAGAGTTTGAGTACGCCGATCGCAACTTTTTAAATGCCAACCTTTACGCCAATCAACAAGTAGAAATAGGCAAAAAATTAAAACTCACCGTTGCTGCTTTCAATAACAGCGATGCCCGAAACTCACCCATTAACCAGGTGCTGGATGCGCGGCAAAAGCAGTTTTTATATGGCGTGGGCGACAGCATCAATAAAGCCTTTTATCCAACAGCCGTAATTGATACGTTTGCCGCCGACCGCATTTTATACGAAGTGGTGTATGATACAACCGGAACGCTTGGTGTCGATTCTTTTTACCGCTATTCATTTGATCCGGCTACAGCACAATATTCGCTTTCGTTTATGGATGTGGGAATGGGAAATGGAAACTACATGCCCGATTTTAACGGAGCCAATGGCAAGGTTTTTAAATTTGTTGAACCCTTAAATGGTGCGCGGCAGGGGCAGTATGAACCCGTAGCTTTGTTAGTAACACCCAAAAAGCAACAGGTATTTTCTTTTGCGGCTGATTACCAGATAACCGGTAACAACAACCTGAAAACCGAAGTGGCTTTCAGCACATTTGATGTAAATACCTTTTCGCCGAAAGACGGTGGTGATGATGTGGGTGCCGCGGCTAAGATTTATTATACCAACACCGCAACGCTCAACAAAGCAAAAGGCTTGCAATTAATTTCGGGTCTGGATTATGAATATGTGCAGCAAAAATTTAGACCGCTGGAGCGCATCCGCAACGTGGAATTTACACGTGAATGGGGCCTGCCAATTGTTACCGAAGCTGCAACAGAAAACATCTTGCGCTTTTCCACTTTATTAAAAAACAGCAAAGGTCATTCTGCCTCTTATCAGGCTATCAATTACAACCGCAGCGATGATTACAAGGGTTTCCAAAACATTTTTCAGCACAGCCTAAATTCGGCTGGATGGACTTTGAATAACCGTTTGGCCGTCACCAACTTTGACAATGCTTTACAAAAAGGTGCTTTTGTACGGCCGGTAGTAGATGTCAGCAAAAAGTTCGACCAGTTGAAAGCTATTCGGTTAGGTTTTAAATATGCACTGGAGCGCAACCAGGTTACCGACAAGCGGAATGACAGCCTTTCGCTTACTTCTTTTTCATTTGATACGTACCAGGTGTACCTGCGCACCGACGAAAGCAAACGCAACCGCCACAGCCTAACATTTTTTACCCGCACCGACCATTACCCTACGGGTAAAGATTTAACACGCGGCGATAAAAGCTACAACATCAACCTTACATCGGAATTGCTGAAAAGCACCAAACACCAATTGCTTTTAAATGCCGACCAGATTCTGCTTAACGCCATAAGCCTTTCC